>WRIQ01000010.1 GCA_009782655.1 Prolixibacteraceae bacterium | reverse complement strand
AACCCTTTTTCGTTCATTCCTGAGAGAACGCCAATCATACCGGGCCAGCCCACCGACACAAATTTGTAGCCCGCGTCGGGATTGCAAAAGGTCACCAATTTGTTTTTGGCGAAATTATCGCCCATGTAAAAGTCGAAATTGCGGCCGATGAGCAGGGAACTGTCGGCGCTGCGTTCTCCCCAAACGGCAAAAGCGCTGCAACCCACAAGTATATAATCCTGAATGGCGTGGCCGATGTCGTGGGCGGCATGATAGTTAAGCTGCCGCTCATAGGGAGTTCCGATGGCGTCAAAAACGTCGCTGCACGATTGCGAAACGGCATATATCTCCTCGCGATATTCCTCTTCAATGCGTTCGCCTAAATTGCGATTGAAGATGATGATCAGAAAACGCAGAAATTTTAGGTAATTGTCGGAGGGAATAAATTCGCGAATCTGATCCACAAAAACCGATTCCTGATAAAAAAGCAAATCTTTCATCAGATTGCCTGATGCAAATCCTCGCTCGGCGGCATTTCCCGCCAACGACAGTTCCCATAATCCGAATTTGTTAAGGCGTAAATAATTGCCGTTGTATTCCGTGTAGTTTTCATGTTGCAACACCCGATGTGCCGACACGCCGATTTTTATGTCGGGCGCTTTCATGTCAGCGGTTTGGTACAGCAACATCAACCACGATACGATGATTATTAGAACCGAAATCAACACGATTCCTGATATTCCTGCTATTTTCTTCAACTTACGCATTCCCTATTTTCTTTGCCAGATAATAGATTCCTAAAATTTCACCGCATGTGGCCGCCGCCGTCACGCAAACGCCCAGCATGCCGTGGACATTGATATTCTGGCCTGTAAGATACAGATTTTTGATTTTTGTTCTCACAGGAATCAATGTTTTTATCAGGCTGCGGCAGTCTTTGACAATTCCGTATGCTGAACCTTCGGGCGTGCCCGTGTAATCTCTATATGTGAGCGGCGAGGCGGTATAAATGCACTCTGCATGGGTTGCCACCGACGGGAAGAAATGGCGTGCATAGGCAACCATCTCTTCGGTTTTCTGCATCACAAAATTTTTATATCCTTCACCTCTCTGGTTGACAGTTGTGTCTTTCCATGTTTCCAGCTCCGCAATATACATGGGAGAAATCAGCGAAATCACTCTGCAAAAATCAGGATTTTCCCCCGAAGCTTGCATCGCCAGCATTATTGCATTGATTCTGTGATTGCTGTCGGTTTTGGGAACACTCATGATGTCGTCGGCCCGGCTGAAAAAGAGATAGTTACAATTCCGGTAGGGAACGCTGTTTTTCTTCATGACCAAATACACGGTAAAAAGCCCGTACGAATTTTCCAGTGTGCGTATGCGGCTGAGAAAAGTATTTTTTATGAACGGATTTTTCTCAACCATTTCGAAGGTAGGCAGCGGATGGATGGACGATATAACCATTTGCGATTCAATGATTTCAGAATTATTGATCTCCACCGAAGAGATGACGCCGTTGTTTACGTGCATGTGCGTTACCTGACTGTGGGTGCGCACTTCGCCGCCGTTTTGCCGTATCTGTTCAGCAAGCCTGTCGGCAATTTGCTGCGAGCCGTCCACAAACCGGTATGGCCCCGAAATGTTGGAGCTGTTTATCATGGCATGTGTGTAGAACGACGTCGTGTCGCGGTTTCCGGCATATAGCATGGAGTTTCCCGAAAGAACGGCGCGCAATTGCGGGTTGGTCGTCAGCGAAGCGATTTTCTTTGAACACGACATCTCCATAAACTGTAATCGGCTTTCGGAAATAAGCCCCTGCCTGAGCTTTTCAACGCTGATTGAATTGCCCACCGTTTTCAACAGATCAACATATTCCCGGATGTTTTTGCTTTCCGTAGGAAATTTTTGCGACAGCGTATCGGCAAATTTCTCAAACCCGGAGCTGAAGGCATATTCTTCGCCGGCAATATTGACCACATCGTAGGCGTCGCTGTCAAGCCTGCGCGTTTTCAGCTTGTCGATGATGCCGAAGTATTTCAGGTATTGATGCAGAATTTCGCCTTCGTCGAGGCTTCCCACATAGTGAATGCCGGTATCGAAAATGTCCCCTTTGCGGCTGAAAGATTGCAGGCAGCCGCCCAAAACGGCATTTTTCTCCAGCACGCAAACTTTGTAACCCTCTTTGCTCAGGATGGTTCCGCAGGCCAGTCCGCCCAATCCGCCGCCAACGATGATGAAATCGTATTTGTACATATTTTAACTCTTTCGTTGCAGAATATAGCAGGTGTTCGAAGTGAGTTTGTCGTTTTCGTGTTCGGATAGCAACAGGTCATGCTGTTGGGCGATACTGCGAATTATCTCTGATGAAAAAAAGCACAATTCGTGTTCTGATTTGTTGAAATTGGTAATTTTCGTCGACCATTTTTCGGTTTTCTCGGTGCGTATATGCCGCTCTTTTTTGCTGGTGTCGCCGTCGCGAATGACGAGCATTCCACGGGGATTCAGCTTTTCGACACATCGTGCAATCAGTTTTTCTTGTTCATCATGGTTCAGGTAATGGAGCATATCGTTCATAATGAAAACATCGGCATCCGGAAAGTCGTACATGGCGGCATCGGCATGGATAAATTGCATATCGCTGCGCGAGAAGGCATGGCGTGCCAGTGCAATTTTCTCTTCGTCGTAGTCGACAGCCACGATGCGTCGTTTTTTTGCGCTCAGTTTCAACATAAAATCGAGGGGCCCGTATCCGCAGCCTATGTCGACAATAAAAGCTTTGCGAGGCAGTAATTCGTCGAAAAAACGATATCGCTTTTCCATTCGCGATTTAATGCGCATGTACCACTCCAGCGTCGGCCCTTTGTATATATAGTTTTTGATAAACTGTGTATAGACGCTTCTATTTTGTGGGTTATTGTATTGATTGTAAAGATGTTGAAATTGTTCGCGATAAAAAGCGTTTATCATTTTTGTACGTTCGCGGTAGCCATTTCCAAATGCCGGATCGATGGGCGTTATGCGGCGAAGGATTTGCGTTACCTGCGAGCCGCCGCTGACCAGCAGCGGCTGGTTTTTCGAAATAATCAGTCCGTTCCCGTAGAACAGCAGTGGAACAATGTCGGCCTGAAGTTTCTCCGCCAGATAAAATGCACCTTTGTGAAAACGGTTTATTTCGCAGTCGGCGGAGCGCGTGCCTTCGGGAAAAATCAGTACCGAGTAGCCCTCGGCGAAACGTTCCTGCACAATGGCGTCCATATTTTCGTATCCGATGGCCGAATAGATAAAACCGCAACGGCGGATAATGAGGCCGAAAATGGGAGAATTCCATACCCATTTGTTGGTGACGATGACAATTTTGGGTGAGAGCGACAGCGCCACCATCAAATCGACAAACGATTGATGATTGGCAACGATTATTGCAGGCCGCCGGAAAGTTTCGCCATGTTCGTTAATCGTCTTAAACCGGACAAAAAATACAAGTGCAATGAAAAAACGCACAAAATGGTGGACGCATTTCAACAGCCATGCGCGTTTTTTCGGGGCGCTCACGGGTAGGGTATATGAGACGAGCGCTAACATGCCGAGCGCCAGGCATCCCGCGAGAAAACACAGGAAGACGTATGCCGAACGGATGATGTCCATCAATGAGACGGGCATGCCTCCTTTTTTTGCGGGTGATGATATGAAAAGCCCAAAAAGCAGCGGCTGCAAAATATAGGCGATGCACACCACCGATATAATACCCAGCAGCGAAATGGCTGAAATGGACTTGATGGCTGGATGGCGGGCGAATATCAGCGCACCCATGCCGATGATGATGGTAACCGCCGAAAAGAAAATGGCGGTTTTGTGCGCTGCCAGAATTTTCTTTCCGTTTTTATATTCACTGAGCAGCCCGTCCATGACAAAAATGCTGAAGTCGTCGCCGATGCCGAAGATGAATGTGGACAGGATGATGTTGACAATGTTAAACTCAATTCCCAAAACGGCCATGCCGGCCAGGATGATTATCCAGCTCAGGAACATGGGAGCAAAAGCCATCAGCGCAAGCTCGATCCTTCCGTAGGAAATCAGCAAAACAAAGAAAATGAGAAAGGAGGAGAGTGTAAGAATCATGTAGAAGTTGTTGCTCACATCTTTGGCCATTCGCCCAATGAAATAGGCGCGGTCGACAATGGTAACATTTTCCTCGTTCATCAGAAGTGGATAGATGCTGGTTTTGTTTTTGGCGGGCAGCGTCAGTTGCGCAATGAAAATATGCAACGAATCGGCTTGTGCCACCTAATCGCCGAAACTGGCGTTGAAAGCTTTTGTTTGTGACAAATCCTGTGGCGCATATTTTTTGTTGAGAATTGCCGAAAACTCAAAAAACGAGTCGGGAGCAAATCCCTGCTTCATGGCTTCGCTGTTGAGGTTTTGCAGCAAAAGGTTTTTCCTCTCCGCAGTCAGGTAGTTGTTCCACGTTTCGATGCGTACGCGTTGTAAATTGGGCGGAGGAACAAAGCTGCTTGCCGAAACAAACTTTTCCACTTCACCGCTTTTGATGGCTCCAGACAGATTTTCGCCTATCCGGGCGTATGCTTCCTGCGCCGTCCCGGCGTCGCGGCTTGCTGCAATGAGCATGATTCCGTCGGAGTCGCCGCCCGTGATCTTTTCAAGTTTATCGCGCGTATTCTTCAGTTTTTCAGGCTCATAGTTGAGCAGCATCATATCGGAATTAAACTTCACATCGTTGAAAAAGAAAAGACTGACAACTGTTACGGCCATCAAAGCGGCAATCAACCATTTGTTTTTTTCGGGATGATAGCTGTTGAGCTTTTCGATTTTGCGCAGCAGCCAAGGTTCCCGTGTAGACTCCGGCGCATTTTTAATGAAATGGGGCAGGAAAATAAGGCAGAAAAGTGTGGTCCCAATCAGCGAAAGCGAAGAAAAAAGCCCGAAATCGCGGAGCAGGGGCGAACTGGTGAACAGCAATGCCAGAAAAGCGCCAATGGTAGTGAAACTTCCTATTGTCAGCGGTTTTGCCAGATCCTTGATAATCTGCCTGACATCGGCGACGTGGTTGCTGTGAGAGATTACATGAATGGAGTAGCTGAGCGCAATGCCTAGTACGGCGGCGCCTGCGCCAATGGCGATGGACGAAATTTGCCCGACAAAAAAACAGATGCCGCACAAAGCAAACAAACCTCCGTAAATCACAGGGAAAACAATCAGGGAAACAGCTCTTTTATTCTTGAAAGTCAACAGGATAAATAGAATGATGACAATCAAAGCAATGTTGACGGTGGTGTACATGTCTTTTTTTATCTGTCGCGCATTGTAGACCGCAACAGATGGGCCGCCGTAATATTCTATATTCAATTGGTTGTTGGTCAGGCTGGTAATATCGGTGATGGTATTTTCGATGATGGTGATTAGTTTGTCGTTGTCGCTCGTGTTGGACATGCCGTAGCGCGGGTCGATGAATATCAGCAAATCGCCGTTATCCGTAAAAATGTGCCCGTCGTAAATCTTATAATTTTCGTATTGGTTGAAAATGGAGAGCTGCGCCAGAATCCGGTTTCCAACGCCCAGCGGATCTTTTCTTATCACCTCTTGCGTAATCATTCCCATGGGCGAAACTACCGAATGGTAATTCCGAATCATTTTTTGTTCTAATGCATCGGGCTGCGCAATGCTGTCGAGGTAACGATAGTCGGCGTCGACCATGAAAACGGGCAGGTTGGCGTAGATAAAATCGACGGTTTGCGAAATCCTGTCGGCATTTATTTCGGAGATAATCTGGTTTATCAGCGTTCTGCCGGCGCGGTTGTTTAAAATCTTTTCGAATTGTTGCGACTTTTCTATCAGAAAATCGGGATCGGGATGCAGCGTATCGGCAGAAGAAAAAATAACCGCCATGCGGTCTTTCATTTTGAAATCGGTGAAAATGACGGCATCGCGTCCCGCTTTTTTCTTTTCGAAGAAAAAACTGGAAATGTCTTCCCTGAAATTTATTTTCAGCGAAAAGAACAGCATGAAAAGCATACTTCCCACCAACAGAAGAAAAAAAAGAGTTTTATGCTTTTCGAAAAAATCGTATATCCTGACAAAGAAATTTTCCACAACTATCTGTTTCTCCTGAAAATTCTTAACAACAAGTTGCTAACCACCCAAACCAAAGCTCCGGCAGCCGATGCAAAGATAAAACTACCTACGATGTATTGCAATAAACTTTCTTTTATAAAATCGAAAGAGATGGTGTGTATGTCGATGTTGTGCAGCGGATTTCCCAGTGCCAGCCCGCCTGTCAGATAGCTGACAAAAAGTATGAACGGTATCATTGGTAGAATGCTGATGTTGGAAGCAATGATGGTCAACCCTTTGCTAAGTTTCAGGAAATGAGCTATAACCCCGGCTGTTATCATCTGGTAACCCCAGATGGGAATGATGCCACAAAAAACGCCTAATGCCAGCGATCCCGATATTTTCCGGTTCGAATAGGGGCTGTGGATGATATAATCGTTAATAAATTTTTTGATGTTTTGCTTTGTCAGTTTTTTTATCCAGCGGCGCGGATGTTGATAAATCAGCGCTATTATTATCAAGTATGTGTTTATCAGCGAAATGCGCATAAAATCATTTACCGGTTTGAAATGACTGATCCGTTCGTTTTCGGGCGGATAATATACGCGGACGGGAATATTCCCGACAGGGCATCCCTGCCATGCCGCTTTTACGATGATTTCCACCTCGTATTCGTAGCGCTTTGACAGAGTTTTTATGGCCGCGACGGTTTTCAGCGGATAAAGCCGGAATCCCGACTGGGTGTCGGCCAGCTTCCGCCCGGTTTCCGCCCAATACCAAAAATTTGAAAATTTGTTGGCAAAGGTGTTTTCCGAGGGCATATTTTCGGTGTTCAGGTTTCGGGCGCCAATCAGCAAACTGTTTGGATTCAAATCGATTGCGGCGGCGAAATTGGCCAAGTCTCCTGCAAAATGCTGTCCGTCAGAGTCGATGGTAACGGCGTATTTGAATCCGCGGCCCAAAGCGTGGGCAAAAGCTTTTTTCAGCGCAGAGCCTTTGCCCCTGTTCACTTCATAGCCGATAACTTCGATGTTGTCGATGGCAGCAAGGATTTCCGCCGTATTGTCGGTGGAGCCGTCGTTAACAACCAGAATATGATGACTGTATGCTTTCACATCGTTGATAACCGCTTCGATGGTTCGGCAGTTGTTATAAGTAGGAATTACAACAACGCATTGCAAATCATCAAATCGAGCGCGGATATTTGGAGGGTCGGCATTCATTTATTCCGTTTTCAGATGGGCTTTTATTTTAGCTTTTGTCTGCTGTTCCGACGAAACAACGCATTGAATTTTACCGCTTTCGGCATCGAAAGTCAGGCAGAAATCGATTTGAGGCGTTTCTTCCGGGTTGATGAGCGAAACAAATTTGCAATCGTCGACAGAAGAATATACAAACGACCGATTAAAAGTTGATTTTGTAATATTTTTCGCTATTTCCAAAAGGCAGACGCCGGGAACAACCGGAAAGCCGGGAAAATGACCTTTGAAAATTTCGTGTGCGCAATTTAGCGCTACAGAGGCTTGTATTTCGCTTTCATTTTGCCGTATGTCTGTGATGGTGAAAAAGTTCTGCATATTTGCCTCCTAAAAATCAGAACTCGAAGATAATATCATCGATCGGTTGATTAAACTTTTTGTTGCTGAATTTATATTTTGTAAAATTTCCGTGCGCTTCGTCGATTTTCAATTCGAAAAGCGAAAGGTCGCTTTTTTCGAAAGTCAGCGTCATTTTTTCGAGGTATTTTTTTATCCTTTTGTCCTCTATTTCCACAACGGCTACATAATTTTTGGCGCTCTCGAAGAGCGAAAGTTTGCTGCGGCTGGCGCCGCTAAACTGCTCGAGATCCCCTGTCATGCAAGCTGTCAACATCTCTTTTAGCATTTTCATTCCGGGATTGGACTTTGCGTCGGTGCGCGTGATGTTCCCGTTGGCAACAATGAAAAAACTCTCTTCGTTCAGAATCAGTTTGTCGTTTTTGGGATTGTCGTAATGCATGAAAATGCGATTTCCCCGTTTGTAGAAAAAAGTCCCGTTCATTTCCACCGGTTTGGCCAGCATCGAAACATGTTTTTCCTGCTCAAAATTACAGACGATGGTTTCGGTTTTTGCATTATTTGCGGCCAGTTTTTGCAGAAAATCTCTTTCCGATTCCACTTCCACGGGCTTCAGCTCCTGTGCTTGTAGTGCGAAGGGAAAAATGAGTGTCGCAAAGATTAATAATATTTTATTCATATGCCTCAATTCCAAATAGTTTGTCGATTCTTCGAATGGAGAAGCCCTGTTCTAACAAATTCCTTACCAACTTTTCGATGAGCTCGCTGCTGATTGTCCGGTCGTCGTGCAAAAGAATGACGCCGCCGGGATGAATCTTCTGTCCTATTCGTTGTAAAACCTTTTCCGCGGAATGATTTTTCGTGTCGAAAGAGCGGATACTCCAGCCTACAGGCGTGTAGCGAAGCGTTTTCGCAGTCCGTGCCACAAGCGGATTGGTAACGCCGTAGGGCGGCCGGAAAAGTTTCATCCGCAACCCTGTGGTTTTGTGTATTATTTCTTCGTTTTTTTGTAAATCGGCCGTCATCTTTTTGGGTGGATAGAACGGGAAAGCCGCCGTATGCGCATAAGAATGATTGCCGACAATATGTCCCTCGCCCACCATGCGTTTGATAATTTCGGGATGTGCTTCGGCTCTTTTACCGATAAGGAAAAAACAGGCTTCGATGTTATTTTCTTTCAGTATATCAAGTACTTTGGACGTCTGAACAGGATCAATGCCGTCGTCGAAAGTCAACGAAACAACTTTTTCGTTTGTTTTCAGCCGGTTTAACATTGGCAGATAAACGCCCGAACGCACCGAAAATGAAGCGTAAACGAGAAACAAAATCATAATCGATATGGATAGAATTATGGCCATTGCAAAATGATTACCGAAGGGTATTCTCCGCGAAAAGTATTGTATATTAGCACACTGTCGGTATTGTTGCTTTGCAGCCACTCAATTCCTTTCCTGAAAGTGTAGGCCGAAGCCGTATGATAAATACCGCATTGGGTGTAATCCTCCCAAATCAGCTTTACGCTGTTGTCGCTGAGTCCGTATAATTCCACGGCTGCGTCGGGTGTGAGCAGTGCAACCGGAAAATCAACGGCGATGACTTTGGCGAGGCAATTTTCGGTAGGTTCTTCCGAAATAACAAAAAAGTGCGTTCCTTCACCCGTCGCCGCATTGCGGGTGAAGCCCATGCGCTCCATTATTTTTTCCTGCGACGGCGTTTTCATGTCGAGGGCGCCCACCAGAACATTTTTCACATCTTCTTCGTGCAGTTGCATCATGGCGTCGAGCAGTGCCGATTCGAAACTCCGGCCGCGGTGCGAATAGGTCATGTTGTAGCCGCGGTTGCCGCACATGAGGGCGATTTGCGCGCCTATGGTATTAAAAGTGGACTGTATGAACGGCGTGGGCGGCAGCATCCCTTCATCGTTTACGAGCATGCTTTTCAAGAATTTTTCGCTGTCTTCGAGGCACCCCAAGCCGGTAGCCGTGATGATGGCGTCTATTTGTGCCGGCGCCGCCAGTAAAATTGCTTCCATGCCCGTACAAACGCCCGACCTCAAAATGGAACTCATCCGGCGGCGTATGTTTGCGTCGTGAATGAGCGTTTTCAAATCATATTTTAGTGTGTCGCCCGATGCCATGGCATTGATATAGCACGCTCTCATTTCGAAAATATCAAAGTTGAACTGTTGCCGCCGAATCCGAACGAGTTGGACATGACGTGGCGTATTTCATATTTTTCGCTCAATTGCGTTTGAGGAATCAGGGCGGTGTTTTCCATGGGATTCTCATAGTTGAGATTGGGGAAAACCATCCCTTTGTGAATTGCCAAAACCGAGAAGACCGCTTCGATACCGCCTGCTGCCGCCAGCGTATGGCCGGTAAAAGGCTTTGTGGAACTGAAAGGAGGAATTTTTTCGCCGAAGATGCGAATCAAAGCGGCGCCTTCCGAGGCGTCGTTGTTTTTTGTGCCTGTTCCATGAATATTCACATAATCAATATGTTGAGGTTGTAGCTCGCTTTTCTCAAGCGCCTTTCTCATCGACAAGAAAGCGCCATCGCCCTTCTCCGATGTGGCTGTTTGATGAAAAGCATCGTTGGCATTTGCGTATCCTGAGAGAAAACAGTAGGGTGTGCGCTGCAAGTTTCTCTCTGGCTGGAGCAACAGAAAACCGGCTCCTTCGCCCAAATTCAGCCCGGCTCGCCCTGCGTCGAAAGGGCGGCATGGATTTTTGTCCAAAATCATCAGCGCATTGAAGCCGTTGAGCGTAAATCGGCACAGGGCGTCGGTTCCCCCCACAAGCGCATAATCGAGAAATCCGTTTTTGAGAAGGCGCGCACCTGCTATAATGGCGTTGGCGGCCGACGAGCAAGCTGTGCTGATGGTGGTTGAGAAATGGCGTATGCCGCAATAACCGGCAATGTGCAAAGTGCTGTCGGCGCAATCGTGCGATGCCGCATGGCGCAGGCGTCCCCGCATGTTGTCGTACATAAATTCGCGGTAGAAGTTTTCTGTCAAATCCATGCCGCCTGTCGACGTGGAGGAGATAACTCCGATTTTCAAACCGTCGATATTGTTGAGTTTTGCGTCTTCCAAAGCGTTTGATGCGGCTAGCATCCCCAGAAGCGCCGTCCGCGAGAAAGTTCCTTTTGTGAGGCCGAGTTTTTCATATAGCTGAGCGTTGGTATATTTCACTTCGCCCACGGGAAACCTGTGTTTCGTCTCGAACAACGAAACAGGGGCTAAGCCGTGGATTTTGTTTTTCATGGCATACAAAACCTCGTCCGGCTCATTGCCGATGGCGGTTGCCAATCCTATGCCGGTAACGGTAATACGCACTATTTACGGTTTTCAGAGATGTAATCGGCCAAAGTGGCTACCGAGAAAAAAGCAGGCTTGGCTTCTGCGGGATTCTCCAACCTGATTCCGTAGTATTTCTCCAGTACCAGTGCGATTTCCAGCGCATCGATGGAATCCAACCCCAAACCCTCGCCAAACAGAGGCGCTTGGGTATCAATATCTTCCGGTGTTATCTCTTCCAGATTTAATGCTTCTATCAAATGGTTTTTCAGTTCCAAATACAATGCTTCCATCATCTATTTTTTAGTTTTAACAATTCAAAATCAGCAATATAATCGTCGTGTAAAAGTTCGCACCAGCCACATAAAACAAGATTGGCGACGCTCGAATATAACAACGACTCGGCATATTGCCGTACAAAATTATCGTATTGCGGGCGGATAAAAAAACTATTTTCGCCTTGAATTTTGTGGCGTATGCAAATCTCGCCGACAACAATATTGGGCAGCGTATAAACAAACACCGCGGGCGACGCGCCTTCCTTGGACTGCGAATCGATAATTTGCTGGTGTTTTATGTCGGTGTCGAGCGAGGCGGATTTGTTGGCTAGAACAACAGCTATCTTTTGCGGCTCGTATTCTTCCATCCCGATTTCGTCGAAAATCATCTCGGCGGCGATGTATCCGAGTTTGGAAAGATTGTCCATTTTGAAAAATTTCATATTCGGTTTGTCCAACTTTTTGTACAAAGCGCGAATATGGTTTGGAAATCCGCTTCCGTCGGGTTGAATGACAATTTTTTTCAGAATATTGATTTCGCTGTTTGCCGGTTCGGGAGCCGGTGCAGGATTGTTGCGAGCCGCTTTCCCGATTATCAGAGCCGCGTTGCATCCGCCGAAACCTGATGCCAGTTTCAGTCCGTATCGGGTGTCAATTGGGAGATGTATATCCGAAATATTCAAAGGGAACGGTACTCCGTTTTGGCTGAATCCGGGGGTGGCAAAAACTTTTCCTTTGCGCAACTGGTAGGCGCTGGCGATGGTTTCGACAATTCCCGCCGCTCCCAAAGTATGCCCGAAATAGGGTTTCAGGCTGTTTAGCGGTGCCGCTTCCAGACCGAGGCTGTGGATGGCTTTGGATTCCATTTCGTCGTTGAAAGGCGTTGCCGTGCCGTGAGCGTTAATAAAACCGACATCGTTGGCGGAAATGCGCGATTGTTTCAGCGCCTCGGAGATAGCCAGGGAGAGGCCGTCGCCTGTGCGCGAAGGGGCAGAGATGTGGTTGGCGTCGTTGGTGATGGCGCCGCCGCAGATTTCGATCTTTAGCGCATCGGCATGTTCGCCGGTGAGCAGCAGCGCCCCACAGGCTTCGCCCATCGAGAGGCCGTCGCGGTCGGCGTTGAAAGGGCGGCAAACCGAAGGGCTTACCGAGCGGAATGCTAAAAAACCGCTCACTGCAAAACGTGAAAGCAGGTCGCCGCCCACCACCACCACATGTTTATATTTTCCGGATTGTATGAACCGTTGCCCCAGTATGATTGCCGAAACGCCCGAAATGCAGGCGTTGGAGATGACAATCGGATCCTGCCGCACATCGAAAAACTGTAACACCCTTTTCGCCATTGAAAATAAAAACAGTTTTTCATTGGGAGGCACGGCGTTTTTCTGTAGCTCATCGATATTTCCCTTTGTGGTGGAAAAAACAAAACCCACGTCGGGATCGGCAAAGTCCGCAGAGAAGGTTTTGTGGATATTCTCCAGTGCCAGAATGAACAGTTTTTCGAGGCGTGTGAATCCGACCAGATGTCTGGTTTTTGCCGCCAACCTGTTATCGTCGATTTTTCCGGCAAAAAAGGGGTGGCTTGAAATAGCGTTGTCGTTCAGGCAGGCGACGCCCAAGCAATATTTTTCGATGGCAGCCATATTTTCCCGCGTACCGAATCCAAGCGAACTAACGATATAATTGGCGCCGAGATAAACTTTTTTGTTTACATCAATCCCCATCGTTTTTTCCAGTTGATAAAAAAATCGGGAGCTGAGAGTTCCAGCCCCGTTTTAGGATTGAGGAAAACTTGCGTCGACGAACCGGTGGCTGCCACCATGCCGTCTTTCT
>WRIQ01000009.1 GCA_009782655.1 Prolixibacteraceae bacterium | reverse complement strand
CCAACGAAGCGGTCAAAACCCGTTTACGCGCCGTGTTGATGATTTCGCTGATGGGTTCCATGGGATTGCTGCCCGCCGCCCTCTCCACCGGCATGGGATCGGAGGTGCAAAAACCGTTAGCAGTGATGATTGTAGGCGGAATAATTATCTGTATGATATTGTCGTTCAGCGTGTTACCGCAAGTGTTTTATTATGCTTACAGGAAGAAATATTAAACAAAAATACATTTCTGAAAAATTATTACCTTTGCCAAAATTTAAAAAAGATTTGCTATGAAATATACATTAGTTATAAAGCAGGGACAAGACGGCTATCTTATAGGACAATTGAAAGAATTGCCTGCTGTTTTTACGCAAGGACTAACCGTATCCGAACTGAAAGAAAATATCGCAGATGTGTTGGAATTGTATTTGGAAGATATGCGCGAAAAATATGTTCTGCAAGATGTAATGTTGGAAGAAGAAGAAATGATTTTTGCTTAAATTCATAAAGGATGAAAAGAGGAAAATTTATACAATACATTAATAATCACGGATGTGGCTTTCTAAAACATTGCGCAAAACATGACAAATATATGAACCATCACAACGGCAATCGTACTTATATTCCCCGTCATACAGATATAGACACCGACTTGTGTATGCTTATTTGTAAACAATTAGACATTCCAAAGCCGGACGAAAAATAATATGCAATGCTTTATTTCTTGATAGAGACGTGCGCGCCACGTCTTTTATTTTCATTGTTGTTATGTGCAAAGGAAAAAAACAGTATCACCGTTTTGGCTGTATCTATGTAAAAAATCATACTTACAGCCATTATCATTAAATTCATTTTGGCTGTATCTATGTAAAAAAATATATTTACAGCCACTATCATTAAAGTTATTTTGGCGGTATCAAATATATTTTGTACCTTTGCAGCCAAAATAAAAATATAATAATTATGGATAAAATAATCGGCAGAAAAAAAGAAATTGAATATTTACAACAAATCGTGGAATCGGGAGAACCTGAATTTGCTGTCATTTATGGCAGGCGAAGAGTTGGTAAAACATTCTTAATCAGAGAGTTTTTTAATAATAACTTTACTTTTTATTTTTCCGGAAGCGAAAATTCAAATATGAAAACGCAACTCGAAAATTTCAAAAATGCCTATCAAGAGTATTTCAAAAGAATAGTCCCAACTCCTGAAAATTGGACAATGGCTTTTGCAATGCTAAGAAACGCCATTTCAAAAAGGAAAAAACCGGGGCGCAAAATTATTTTTATTGACGAGATTCCTTGGATTGCCACAAAAGGTTCAAATTTTATTCAAGCATTTGAGTATTGGTGGAACACTTATGCCTCCGCAAACCCTGATATTGTGTTGATTATCTGCGGTTCTTCCACCTCTTGGATGCTCAATAAAATCATCAAAAATCGTGGCGGTTTACACAATCGCGTTACAAGACAAATTTTATTACAACCTTTTTCGTTGAAAGAATGTGATGAATTTGTAAAAAAACAAAAACTTCCGTTAGACAACAAAACAATTCTTGATTATTATATGATTTTCGGCGGCGTTCCCTATTATTGGAAACATTTAGGCAAATCAAAATCACTACCACAAAACATTGATAATCTGTTTTTTAGCAACAATGCCGTATTAAAAAATGAATTTTCTAAAATCTACAATTCGCTATTCAAACACTCCGAAAAATATATTTTACTTGTTATTTCGCTCGGAGAAAAAAGAATGGGATTATCGCGGGAAGAAATTTTAGAAATTTCGGGACTGACTAACGGCGGCTCTATTACCCGTATGCTTGAAGAACTTGAACAATGCGGTTTTATTCGCTCTTATTACGGTTTTGGCAAAAAACGACGCGATAAAATTTATCAATTAATCGACTTGTTTTCGCTGTTTTATTTGAATTTTATCCATGAAAAAAATATTACGGACGAACAATTTTGGACAAATAATTACGACACTGCGCCGCTTAATAATTGGCGAGGCTATGCCTTTGAACAAATTTGCCTGTGGCATATTCCACAAATCAAACATAAACTTGGAATTAGCGGAGTATCAACAAATTACTCTTCATGGCGAAGTTTGGGTAAAAATACCGAAAAGAAAAAATATCAAATTGACCTTGTCATTGACCGAAACGACAGAGTGATAAACCTTTGTGAAATGAAATATTCCGACAAAGAATACAACATTGACAAAGATTACAACGACATTCTGCGCAAACGAAAAGCAACATTTATAGAAGAATGTAAAACACGAAAAACTGTTCATACAACGATGATTACAACTTTTGGCGTAAATCATAACACATACTGGGGAAATGTGCAAAGCGAGGTAACAATGGAAGATATATTTAAATTTTGATTTTGGCTGTAAGTGTATATTTTGATGGACTTATCGCCAAAATGAATAAACATAAAAGAAATCACCTGCACCTAACGGGCATTATCTGCAAGCGGGGACGACATGTGCGGACAATGAAAAGTAGAATTGAATGTTAAACGAAACATGAACCATCTGAAAGGACAAGAAATCAAAAAGATGAATAATAAAAACAAACCATCATTCATAGTTTACTCCCACAGGGAATGCCGTGTGGAGACACCCAAGTTGTTCTAACGGTTCGTACCTTCAAACAAATCGTCTTTATCGTCTTTGCGCTGCAATTTGAAATTGTTGATGACGTATGATAGATTCAGCGTGACAAGCGGGGAACGCGGATAAATTTTCGTCTTCGATTCCATGTTAAGCACATTTTGCGTATTGATATATTCGGCTGTCGACAGAATATCCTTGACAGAGAGGCTGGCTGTCAGGCGTCGTTTGAGAAACTGCTGTCGTGCCGAGAGGTTAACATAAAAATATTCGTTCACCCGTCCCTGTGTGCTCACCGATGGCCCCACGTAATAAGCTTCCAGCCGTATGCGCGTGTTGCGCGAAACGTCGAAATTGTTGTTCACGGCCAATTGCCAGTTCAGGCTTTCGCTGTCTTCGCCGTCAACTTTGTATTCGTTTTTGATTCGGTATTGATAAAGACTTCCGTTGACATCCATACTCCATTTTTTTAACAGTTGCAACACCGCCGACATTTCGATTCCCGTTGCATAATCGTTGCCCACATTTGCCATCGAATCGAGGGTAACGCCCGTGTGATAAGGCAATCGCACACGTTCTATTTTATCTTTACGCATACGGTGGAAGATTGTCGCCGCGAAGGAATTATCGTTAAAATTCTGATTGTAGCTTATCTCCATAGAGTTGATGTATTCGGGTTTTATCTGTGGATTTCCACGCTGCGCCGTATAATAATCCACATAAACCACGTAAGGCTCCATGTAGAAAAGTTCGGGTTGTGTGAGCCGTCGCGAATAGGCGGCGTGCAGACTGTTGTTTTTCTTCAGGTCGTAGGCCACGTGCGCCGAGGGGAAAAGGTCGAAAGTGTGCTTGGTATGTTCCGCCCATTTCAGGTTGTTGCCCAGTTTCCTGAAAGTGTATTCCTCGCGGAAGCCGGCCTGGTAGCTGAAGCGCGAAAAAGTTGCCGCAAACATTACGTAAAGCGCATGAATGTCGCGGCGGAAAAGGTAACGGTTGTAAAGTTCATCATGACGGATAAATTTTCTTTCCGCGGGGTCGTACAGGTCGATGGTATAATCGCCATCTTCGGCGTAACTGAAAAAATGGTAGCCTGTTTCCATTTTTCCATTCATATATGCGAATGGCAACACGTAATTCAAGTCGCCCTGAGCGGTGAAACGGTATTCATCTTCCCATGCTTTATGCCCTTGAGTACGGTTGTCGCTCATATCGAACAGGTCGGTTTGAAAATATTCCATGGCGTCGCCTTCGTACATAGCGAAGAAAGCGCCGCTGAGCGTATGATTTTGCCGGTCGAAACGGCGTTCAAAACCGACGTCTCCCCTTATCCGCCACTCGCTGAGATTGACAAAGTCGCTGCCATTGAGCGAGGCCCTTCGCTCCCCGCCGGTTGCCAGCGATTTGTAAATATCTTCATAGTGCAGTTTACCTCCTCGGTCTCTCTCGCGGTAACGCCCGTCGAGGGCCGCCGTCCATGTGGTTTTAGCCCGATACCAGTTGAGGCCTGCCGAAAGCGAATAGAGGTCTACGTACCTGACGCGCTCGCCCGTAGCATGGGTGGTCGTCAGCGTGTCGCTAATTGTGATTTTTTTCATCTGGTCAAAATCGCTTTTTACGTAGGCGCGCGAAGCGTTTCCTGCAAGGTTCCAGCGGATGTTTTTAACGCGGTTGGCCAGCATGAAATCGACGCCTCTTGTGCCCACCGTGCTGACTGTAGCGTTGACAACGCCACTGAGTTCCTCGCCCGAATGTTTTTTTGTGATTATGTTAATGATTCCGGCCATTCCGTCGGCTTCATAACGCGCCGAAGGATTTGTAATCAGTTCGATACTTTCGATTTGCCCTGCCGGAATCTGCTCAAGGGCCGAACTGCCGTCCAGCGAAGAGGGCTTGTTGTCGATATATACTTTGAAACCGCTGCTGCCCCTGAACGATAGTTCTCCTTCGGCATCGACCCTGAACGAAGGCATTTGCTCGAGGATATCGATGGCCGAGCCGCCTGCCGCCGAAATAATGCCCGAAACGTCGAGAATTTTTTTGTCGAGTTTGTAAACCAACTGCTGGCGGCGCCCCAAAACTTCGACCTCGGAAAGCACGCCCACCATCTGATGTAGTTGGACAGAAAGAATGGCGATTTCTTTCTTTTCGTCGGAGAGACTGATGGGAGCGATGTAGCCGATTTCGTATCCGATGAAAGTGATGACCAGATAATAGTCGCCTTTGCGATTGTATTCGAGTGAGAAAGCTCCCTGCTCATCGGTTCTGGCAAAAGCAACCTGTGTGCTGTCTGACGAATTGAACATGATAACCGCCGCATAATCGACAGGCAAGCCGGTTTCGTTGTCAGTCACTGTTCCCCGTATTTGCCAAGGGGTTTCGCGGTTTTGCCCCGCCGATTTGTTGAACGCAATAATGACGAAGAAACAGAAAATCAGGGAGGTAAATATTTTTATCTTCATAATAAATAGCTTATAATTAAGTTGTTAAATACAATTGACATAAAATTCTGTGTTTGGCATAAAATCGTCCCTCTTTTTGCGTTTCTCCGCGTCCGATTTTGGCCGGATAAATATAATGCAATGATGATGCGGGCAGTATTTGTAGACGCTTGCAAATGCGGAGTTTAACGTAATATTCAATTAGGACGGCAAGGATGGAACTTCGGGGAGGTGGAAGCTTGGGCGGTACATTCGAAAGCGAATTACAACCTAATCCTGTTTCGGCCATTGTGATTTACGCAGGAAATATTATTTTTGGGGAAGAATTGTCCCGAATGGATGACATTTAGAAATCATATTAGTAAATTGTAGATGAAGCCGCGCACTCGGAATATACTTTTGATAGCTGGAGCCGTAGTGGTAGTTTTCCTGCTGTGGTACTTCAGGAGCATCGTGTTATACATTATTATAGCTGCGGTGTTATCGTTTATGGGAAGGCCACTGGTCCGGTGGCTGAGTAAATTCCGCATCGGCAAGTTTATGATTTCCAGAGGCATGGCGGCTTTTGTCACGCTGTTTCTGATGTGGGTTG
Organism: Prolixibacteraceae bacterium; assembly: GCA_009782655.1. The sequence continues at coordinate 7,397 of WRIQ01000009.1, read as the reverse complement.
TTTTCATCGGATTCTTCAGTTTTATGATTCCCCTGCTGGTCAGGGAGTTCAATATTCTTTCGACCATCGATTTCGATTCGGTTTTCCAGCAGTTGGAGGAGATGTTTTCGAGGTTGATCAACATAACAAAAAAGCAACAACCCGATTATATGAGCGACCGGTCGCTGTTTGAAATTGTCATCGAATCTCTCGGTGATAAACTGAATTTCAAGGGAATAGCCAATATTCTTGCGCAACTTGTCGGAATTATTGGTGAATTGGCGATAGCTTTTTTCGCCGTATCGTTCATAACTTTTTTCTTTTTGAAAGACGAAAACATGTTCCGCAACATCATCCTGATGCTTGTGCCTACCAATATGGAGGAAAAAACCAGCAATATCATGAATTCGATATCGAAGCTTTTGCGCCGCTATTTCATTGGAATTTTGTGTGAAGTAACGTTGGTGGGGCTTTTGGTCACCATTGGGCTGACCATCGTAGGGCTCGGATTTCAACATGCGGCCGTCATCGGCCTGCTTTGCGGTATCTTCAATATTATTCCTTATTTGGGCCCGTGGATAGGCGCTTTTTTAGGACTTATCATCGGCGCCGCCGTCAATATCAACATGAATTTTATGGACTATACGCTTCCGCTGCTCACCTACATGACCATTGTGTTCGTCATTGTGCAACTCATCGACAATATTCTTTTCCAACCGCTGATTTATTCGAGCAGCGTGAAAGCGCACCCGCTCGAAATATTTATCGTGATACTGGCGGCCGGAAGTTTCATGGGCGTTGGAGGTATGATTGTCGCAATTCCCGTTTATACCATTATCCGCGTAATCGCACGCGAATTTTTCGACAACCTCAAAATAGTACAACAAATGACCAAAAACATGGGCGTGCAATAGGTTGTTTCCCATAGATATAGTTTTGAAATTTACTTTTCGGTACAATGCAGTGGAAAAAGACGTGGAGCCTTGAATGTAAAACGCACAATAAAAAAGTGAATTCTTACCGTTAAATAAATAGTAGCAACATGAAAAGATTCGCTTTAAATTTAAAGGGAGCGCTTGCAGCATTGTGTATTGTGTGGGTGTATTACTTTTCACTATTTCGGGCTGTGATACATCTAAGGACGAACTCTCGATGCTAAAATGCAGCGTCCGTGCTTGTTATTCGAAATATCCAATAAATATTCGGTCTGTTGTGGCGATTCCATTTTCCAAACTTTTGTAATCAGCGCAGAAAATTATTTTAAAAGAAACGAATTGATTATTTTTGTCGTTGTAATAATGTGAAAAGAAAGATTTGGAATATGAAACGGAACAAAATATATTTTCTGCTGTTTTTTCTGCTCTTGGGCTGGTCGGCTAAGGCTTCCTACATATTAATTCCCATGGACGAAAGTCAGGTAAACCACCTGAAAGCTTATGGAATCGCCTATTGGGTACTCAGCAAAGACATCGAAGTGAAATGGCTTCTCAACTTTCGCGGCGGGAGTTTTTTATTTGAACATTATCCTGAGGTTCAGAATGAATGTATTGTCAGAGGCGTCTCCTTTGAGCCGCTGAGCGATGCGCGTGCGAACGCAATGCTGAATGAAATTTCGTCTCCCAACGCCAATCAGGACGCCGTGAGTATGTTCAAAGCGCCGAAAGTTGCAGTTTATTCGCCGCCCAACAAGCTCCCATGGGACGACGCCGTGACATTGGTACTCACCTATGCCGAAATAGAATACGACATCATTTATGATGAGGAGATAATAGAAGGAAAGCTTTCTGGTTACGACTGGCTGCACCTTCATCACGAAGATTTTACAGGGCAGTTCGGACGTTTCTGGCGCACATATCAGCATCAGGCATGGTATCAGGAAGATACGAGAATTAGCAAGCAGCTTGCCGAAAAATTGGGATTCATGAAAGTCTCGGAGATGAAGCTGGCCGTGGTGAAAAAAATAAGACAATATGTCAACGATGGAGGATTTATGTTTGCCATGTGCGCTGCCACCGATACATACGACATCGCCTTGGCTGCCGACGGAGTCGACATTTGCGAGCACATGTTCGATGGCGATCCTGCCGATCCGGATATGAACGAAAAACTGAATTATACACAGACTTTCGCCTTTCGCGATTTCAAGTTGATAAAAAATCCCAACATCTACGAATTTTCCGATATCGACGTTACCGACACGCGACAGGTGATCAGGGAAAACGACTATTTCACGCTGTTCGAATTCTCGGCAAAATGGGATCCTATTCCCACCATGCTATGCCAGAATCACACCAATGTGATCAAGGGATTTATGGGACAAACCACCGCCTTCAACAAAAATTTGATAAAGCCCGAAGTGATTGTCATGGGCGAAAACAAAAGCCTGAACGAAGCGCGCTATCTGCATTGCGAGCAGGGAAAAGGTTTTTGGACTTTCTATGGAGGCCACGATCCAGAAGATTATCGCCATCTGGTAGGCGATCCGGCCACCGACCTCAACCTGTATCCCAATTCGCCCGGATACCGGCTGATTCTGAACAACGTATTATTCCCGTCGGCCAAAAAGCAGAAGAAGAAAACCTGAAAAATCATTATCATGAAGAAATTGTTGTTAATCATACAGTTGTGTGTATTTTTTTTCCGGGAGCAGGTTAAAGTTTGGTGGTATAATCCGCGAAACGGGGAAGTCACCGAAATAGGAGTTTTCCCCACAAAGGGTATGCGAAAATTCGACCCTCCCTCAGGAGGCCGTGGAAACGACTGGATTTTGGTGCTGAATAATGCAAAGGCCTATTTTCCGCCGCCCGGACAAGGCTAACATGCGGAAACGACCTCTGATTCAGTCATTCAGCGTTCGGAGCGCCACACATGATTTTTTCACTCATAACGCATAAGTAATATGAATATTTGTGTATTTTGTTCGTCAAGCAATGCCATTGCCGATACTTTTTTCAACGACGCTGAACGGCTGGGAGAATTGATCGGCTTGCGGAATCATACGCTGATTAATGGCGGTGCCAATGTGGGACTCATGGAAAGCGTGTCGGTGGCGGCGTGCAAATCAGGAGCGCGAACCATCGGCATTATTCCCCAACTGCTGAAAGAGAAAAATTTGGTTTCGCAAAGCATGGCCGAAATTGAAATTACTGAGGGAATGATGGAACGGAAAGAACGGATGCGCAATCTGGCAGATGCTTTTGTGGCGTTGCCCGGCGGATTCGGAACGTTGGAAGAAATTCTCGAAGTTATCACCCTGAAACAGTTGGATTATCACCGCAAGCCCATTGTTTTTGTTAATACCATGAAGTTTTATAATCCTATGTTCGAGCAGTTTGAAGTTAGTTTCTCGGAGAAATTCAGCAAGCCGGAATTTCGAAATCTCTACTTTGTGGCCGATTCGCCCGAAGACGCTATTCAATATATCGAAAACTACGAAGAAGACGAAGGTATAAACAAATGGTTTATTGTGCCCGGCAAATAAAGCTGGTTAAAATTCCATTTCGACCATTTTTACCGCTCTTTTCCTGTTGCTTTCTTTCTTGAGCGTCGGTTCTTTCAGCGACATTTCGACCGCTTCGGCAATATCAATAACTGTGGTGTGGTGTTTTCCTTCGTTGAGAGTTTTCTTGCACAGGGCGCACGATGTGACAATATAGTCGGGCTGAGGCGCGGCAAGCGTTTCGTAGGTTGCGTTGATAACCATTTTGCGTTGCGTGGGATTTATGGCCACGTTGGCAAGGCTTCCTCCGCAGCAAAGGCTGTTTTCCCTTTGTTCGGCCACGGGCAGCAGCGTGGCGATGTTGCGCAATACACTGCGGGGTTCCTCAAAAACTCCCGATCCGCGCCCCAAATCGCACGGATCGTGGTAAGTGTATTTGAGATTGGTTTTCCGGAACATCTGGGGGCGCTCGGCCATCATATTGTTGAAGAACACCGAATGATGCACAACCGGAATATCGAGATTATACTCTTCGTTGAAAATTTTCAGGCAACTGGGACACGAAACCAGCAGCATGGAAGCGCCCGATTGTTCGATCATAGTTTTTGTTTGCTGCATGATACTTTCGGCCTGATTTTGAAGCCCAGCCTGCATCAGCGGACGGCCGCAGCAATAGCCGTCGGAATCGTTGAGAGTGGAATAATTGATGTCTAATTTTTCAAGAATATTGCAGGTCGCTTTTGGGATTTTGGGCGTCAGATGCGCCATGCATCCGGCAAAATAAAGCACTTCAGCATTTGCAACTTTGGGCATTCCGGTTTTTTTCAACTCGAAAGGTATATCCACAGCAGCGCAGTTGTGGGTGCGTTCGCGCATGCGCAATCCGTCGATGTTGATACCTATGGGGCACACTTGCGAACATCGCCCGCACATCAGGCAATTTTCGGTTGTCGGACGCTCAAGGCGGTGATAACGCAAATCGCGGATAAAATAAACGGCTTGAACGTTTTTTATGTTGGCGTTATCGGAGAGCTGACAAACATTAGTGCAGATTCCACAGCGCGAACAGGCGTTGACTTCGAAATCGGCATATCCGTTTTCACGTTTCGATTCGGCCATTCCCCAGTGCTTTACAAAAATAAGCCCCGCTTCGGTAAATATGTGCATGTAACGCGAAAAAGGCATGAAAAAGAAGAAGCCGCCCAAGGCAATGGAATAAGCCCACCATGCAGGCTGCACCAGCATATCGACAGGCAGGAACGAGGCTAATAGTTGCCCCGAATGAAAGGAGAGGAAGCCGCCGTCGCCGTTGATGCCTGAGGTGAGGCTTTCGGCAAGCCAGCGCAGTGGAAAGACGAACCACAGAAATGAAAGCGCCAGACGGTCGGAAAGAATGTGTTTCGTAGTTTTCCGCATGCCCATAGCTTGCGAACGGATACGCTTGAAGAAAGCTAGAAAAACGCCGCTCAACACAAAAACGAGCAGCAAATCCATAAGGTTTAAAAAGAATTTCCCGGCCGTAGTGACGCTCATTCCGGGATAAAAATACCTGAAAAATACGGTTTCATATATGGGTTCTATCCATTGGTTGAGCAACACCAACGACTCCAGTTTTCCCACGGCTATCAGTAAAAACCAACCGAATGCGAGGCTCATGTGCATGTATCCGAGGAGCGGGTTAAACCGGAAAATCCGTCGGTGGAGGAGGCATTCGCTGAATATCTCTTTGACGGCGTTCCATGATTTCGCCGTGAATATATTTCCGGACATACGTCTTCTGTCGGCTTGCGAAGTGTTTTTCAGCCATTTAATGAACATGAATGGTATCCAAACGGCCAGAAAAATGGTTCCTGCCAGAAATGGAATTACAAATGGAGAGAAGTCGTTAGAATTCATGTAATTGCATTTTTAGATTGAATAGGACTTTCCGTGTGTTAACGCCGCGGGGACAGACGGTGGCGCATTTGCTGCACAAGAGGCATGATGGTATTATTTCTTTTATTTTTGCGCTCTCGCCACGTTGCAGCAGCAGGTGTATACGCATGAAATTCATCCCGTTGACGCCCGACGAACAGGTAGCCCGACAGGTTCCGCAAAACATGCAGGCGCGTAAGGTGGGTTCGGTTTCGATAATTCTCAGGTAGCTCAGTTTGTCATTCTTATCGGGTTCGATAAGGTTTGACGTCTCCGGCAAATATCCCCATTTGTTTACGGAAAAACTCATACGCAAAAGGTTTTATTTCGACAAATAATCAATCACGGTTAAAGCGGTTGCTTTGGCATGCGAAATGGTATCGGGTATTGACGCGGGGCCTATGCAACTGCCGGCAAGGAATACGCCGTCGCGTACTGTCAGCGAGCTTTGCGAAAAGCGGTTGTTGGGAGACAAAAATCCCGACGGTTCTTTTTCCAGTCCGAGGCGCGTAGCAATCAACGCCACATCGGTGCAAGGTTCTATACCCACCAGAAGTATGAGCCAGTCGACGTTCATTTTTATAGTTCGCCCCAACAGGGTATCTTCGGCTTTTATCTGTATGGAATTGTTATCAATTTGCGACGATTCGGAAACCCTGCCGCGGATGAAATTTACACCATATTTCTCCTGCGCTTCGCGGTACAGCTCTTCGTATCCCATTCCGAACATGCGCAAATCCATGTAGAAATTGGTGACTTCGCAGCCGGGATACATTTTTTTGATGTTGATAGCCTGTTTGACGCCGGTGATACAGCAAACTTTCGAGCAGTAGTGGTTGCCCACTTTGGCGTCGCGCGAGCCTACACAATGCACGAAAGCTACTCTTCCGGGTGTTTCCCCGTCAATGTTCAGCGCATTGTCAGGGTTGTGCATCCTGCTTTCGAGTTCAGCCGACGTGATTACGCGGTTGTAAATTCCATATCCGTATTCTTCTTTCAGGGCAGCGTCGAAAAGAGAAAAGCCGTTGGCCAAAATCACGGCGTCGCAATCGTAGGAATGGCCGTTGGCAACAATCCTAAATCTGTTGTCCGTGTTTGATATATCTTCGATTTTTGTTTTTGTGACAATTGAAACGCCTGCATCTGCGGCGTCGTTTATTAACTCTTTTGCCAGCTTCTCGGACGACGAGCTGTCGGGAAAGAGGCAGTGCCATTGCTGAAGTCGTCCGCCCGCTTTTTCTTCTTTCTCGAAAATCCTGACTTCCACATTCCGGCGCTTAAGCATCGTTGCCACTGACAAACCCGCAACTCCTCCGCCAATGATGGCAACTTTTTTATTTTCGAAATTCATTTCCCTGTTCATGATGATGTTTAAATGTTAAAGGCAACAATTTTCGGTATTCAGAGGCCTTTCGAGGTACTTTTTATTGACGCCCGCATATTTTTGCTGTGGATCGTAGTCAACACCGATTCTACGCAGAAGAGGCTCTACGTCAACCTGATGCATTTGCAATCCCAACTTCCACGGGTCGAATCCCAAAACAATTCCGGCCATCTCTTCGTAGGTCAATACCGGTATTCCGCGGCCATTTTTCCCGAAGGTGCGTCCTTCCATTTCGCCCGCCGCATATTGCCATCGGTCTAAAAACATGGAGCATCCGGGGCAGTTACAGACAATAAAATCGGGATTATAGGGCGACAACGATTCCAATTTTTTCAATGTGTTGGAAAGGGGAAATCCGCGGTTTTCCTTTATCAAATAGTTGCGGAAACCGAAGCCGCAGCAGTGCCTTCTTTCAGGATAATCGACTACCTCGCCTTGCCATGCATCAATCATTCCGGTGAGTACTTTGGGAAATTCGGCGCCGCCAACACCTTTCCACGGAAAAATTTTAGAGTAGTGGCACCCCACATGCTCGGCCACGCGCAACGGTTTTTCTGTCTGCCTGTACGTGAGGCTGTATTTCGACATTTCAAAAATCTCGTTCCTGAACTTATAAATTATATCCGACGTGTGGGCTACATTTTCGGGAATATCAAATTCTCGTTTCGTGGCTTTGTACAG
>WRIQ01000008.1 GCA_009782655.1 Prolixibacteraceae bacterium | reverse complement strand
TCCCCTTTAAATCTTTTTATGAAATAGTTCGCCACGCTTTTTGTATCTTTGCATAAATTATGAGCTTCGGGTAGCAGCAGATTAGATGTTATGAATAACAACAAGGTTTGGGAAATAAAATCACATGGTGATATTAATGATATCAAACATTTATCGGCGGCATTAAATGTAAGTATGGTCATTGCAAATCTTTTGGTTCAAAGAGGCATAAAAACATTTAATGAAGCCAGAACTTTCTTTCGCCCACGCCTTGCCGACTTGCACGATCCCTATCTGATGAAAGATATGGACAAAGCTGTGGAACGCCTCGAAAAAGCCATTGATAATCAGGAAAAAATATTGATCTATGGCGATTACGATGTGGATGGAACAACATCGGTGGCCATGATGTATATCTTCCTGAAAGAATATATCGACAACCTTGAATTTTACATACCCGACCGTTACACCGAAGGATACGGCATTTCGCCCCGCAGTATTGAATATGCAGCGGAAAATAATGTTTCGCTGGTTATCGTGCTCGATTGCGGAATAAAAGCCGTCGAAAAAATCAGGCAAGCCAAGCAAAAAGGCGTCGACTTCATCATTTGCGACCATCATAATCCCAGCGATAAGATACCTGACGCTGTTGCCGTTCTCGACCCCAAACGTCCTGACTGCAAATACCCGTATAAAGAACTATCGGGATGCGGCGTAGGTTTCAAGCTGCTTCAGGCGTTCACCGATAAGAATAACCTCGACAAAGAAAAACTCTATTCGTTGCTCGATTTGATCGTTGTCAGCATCGCCTCCGATATTGTGCCCATAACGGGAGAAAACCGCGTTTTGGCATGGTACGGGTTGAAAAAACTAAATACCAATCCCGGGTTGGGACTGCAAACCATTATCAATCTGTCGGGTTTGAAAATGGGCGCGATCAATATCAGCGACATTGTTTTCAAAATTGGCCCTCGCCTGAATGCTTCCGGGCGCATTGAGCACGGCAAAAAATCGGTTCAGATTATGGTTTCGGCCGACGAAGCGCGTTCCGATGCCCTGGGCGACGAAATAGACTCATACAACGAAATCAGAAAAACCCTCGACAGGGATATTACCCAAGACGCTCTTGACATGATCTCGAACGATGAGGAGATGAAAAATAGAAACAGTACCGTGATTTATAACCGCGACTGGCACAAGGGAGTTGTGGGAATTGTTGCGTCGCGCCTGACAGAAATTTTCAACCGCCCTACCGTTGTACTCACTGAATCGAACGGTATGGCAACCGGCTCGGCACGCTCGGTAAAAGATTTCGACTTGTATGAAACCATTGGCCTGTGCAGCGATCTGCTCGAGTCGTATGGCGGGCATATGTTTGCCGCCGGACTCACTCTGAAAATTGAAAATATCTCCGAATTTGCCCGTCGCTTCGAAGATATCGTTACGACAACATTGGCGGGAAGGCCCCAACTTCAATCCATAGAAGTGGACTCGCGCATCCCGCTGCACGAAATAACGCCCCGTTTCTATCGGTTGCTAAAGCAATTTGAACCTTTCGGGCCGCATAACATGCAGCCGATTTTTATTTCCGAAGATGTGATTGATGCAGGCACAAGCCGACTGGTGGGTAAAAACTCGGAACACATAAAACTCGATCTGATGGAACCTGACGATTCATCCACCGTTTATGCCGGTATCGCTTTTAATATGGCCGACAAATTTCCGCTCATCAAATCGGGAATGCCCTTCGACATTTGTTACTCGATTGCCATCAACGAATTCAGGGGAAAAACCAATTTACAACTGTATGTCAGAGATATACGCATCAAGGATATTTAATAAACTGAAGCTGTGCTTTCACTTCAACGGGAAAAGCCTTTTTCCTGCAACAGCTTTATAACGATGCCGATTTGCTGTACACGGCTTTCCAAAATTTTAAAATCAATTTTATCCATTGTGTCGTCGGGCTTATGGTAATCGTTGTGCATACCCCCAAAAAACAGGATAGAAGGGACGCCCCGCTTCACAAAATTGTGGCTGTCGGAGCGGGAAGAAAGGCTTCCAAAACCGGAGCCGTTTCCAGAATAATCGAACGAACAGGCATGATAAAGACGATCGGCTTCTCTGACAAGGCTATCAAGCGCTTCCGGCTGATTATCGCTTATGCAATAGAGGTATCGGCAATCTGTATGTTTTCCGTCGCACCGCGAAATCATGTCGATGTTGAGATTGCAGATAACCTTTTGCGGGTCGAAACCGGATTGACTGACATGATAATAAGAGCCCAACAAGCCGCTTTCTTCGGCTGACGTTGCCAGAAAAAGCATCGTATATTTCAGGTTTTCGCAGAGGGAGAATTCTTCGGCAAGCTCGAGCAGCGCGGCGACGCCCGACGCGTTGTCGTCGGCGCCCGGGTAAAAAAGGTTTCCCTCCTTTCCCAGATGATCGTAATGCGCTGATACAATAATGACTGTGTCGGTTTCGCCTCGCACTATTCCGACCACATTGGCTGTTTCTATTTCGTTTTCGATTCTTTCAAATTTAACTTTGATTGCAACTGCGGGCACAGCGTCGGCCTTTCCTTTTTTAGCCAGTTTGATCAGTTTATTTTTTGGCAATCCCATTATATTTTTCAATTCCGTTCCGGGAATGATGATGTTGGACAATGAATCGAGAAGGGCTTTGGGTTGCGGGGCGAGCGCCAGCGTGTCACGATATTCAGAAATTGTATATTTTTTTGCGTTACAATGTTCTTTGAGCGTGCGTTTCATACTTTCGAAACGTCTGTCGTCGGTATGGAAAACAATGAGCCCTGCGGCATTTCTCCGACTGAGCCTTTCTTCGATGCCGAATTTGTCTTTGAGTTTCAGCAGGAAAACCAGAACATAACGGTTTTCCACATCAATGCGATCCAGTTCCTCCTGCGTGCCGAATCCGCCGAAAACCACTTCTTTTTCCGTTTCTTCATTCTGCGTATTCCTGTTCTGTAACAACATTTTATCGAAATTCCACAGCGTTTTGCCATTTTGCGTTTTTATATATATGTCGTTCCAATAGCTCTGGCTCAGGGAGAATTTCTCTAAATAACCGTCGCCAGAAAAGGGCTCCAGTTGCAGGACAGCAAACCTGTCGGCAATAAATTCCTGCGCTTTTTTGTGTCCCTGAGTATCGACGCCTCTGCCTTCAAAAGAAGCCGAAGTAAGCGTTTTTACAAAAAATTTCAGCTCCTCCCTGTCGATTTTTGAAGCAATTTCCTGCCCAAAACTTTGAAACGATAAAATGAAAAGCAGAACCGGCAAAAAAATTTTCATACTGACGGAATTGCAGGGTTATAATTTTCAAAAAATGTGTTGTTAATCTTATTGGAAAGTAAGTCGTTATCTGTCAATATCATGAAATGTTTTTGATGCCCCATTTTTCACCTAACTGCTTTGCATAGCGCTTTTTAGGTTTTTTAGCAATTAGTTTCCCATGTCCGAAAGGAACTTGATGCGCATCAATCTGATGTGGTCGCTGGTGAAATCGCTTTCACCCAGTTCGGCCACGGCGTTTTCAATGGAATCGGTTTCGGCTTCGCGAAAATATTCGAATATGTCGTCCTGATACTCTTCTTCGAGTATTTCGTTGATATAATAATCGATATTGATTCGGGTTCCGGAGTGCACGATGGCTTCAATTTCGGTAAGCAGGTCTGAAAATTCCATTCCTTTGGCATCGGCGATGTCTTCCAGCGACAATTTCCTGTCGATGCTTTGTATGATGTAAACTTTCAATTTCGATTTGTTGGCCACCGAGCGTACCACCATATCCTGAGGACGTTCTATCTCATTTTCTTCGACATATTTTTTTATCAGCGCCACGAAATCTTTGCCGTAACGTTGCGCTTTCCCCTGACCTACGCCTTGTATTTTCTGCAATTCATCGAGCGAGATGGGATACTGAATCGACATGTCGGCCAACGACGGGTCTTGAAAAATGACGTAGGGCGGGAGGTCGGCTTTTTTGGCTATTGATTTCCGCAAATCCCTAAGCATGTTGAACAGTTCGGGATCGCCGCCCGAGCCGCCGGTGGGCGCGCCTGCCACGGAGTCTTCTTCTTCGTCGTCGAAGCGCTGGTTGACCACAAGCTGGAAAGGCTGCGGGTTTTTCAGAAATTCGTGTCCGGCGTTAGTGACCTGCAAAATGCCGTAGTTTTCTATGTCTTTATTGAAAAGCCCTGCGACCATCGACTGGCGCACCACGGCATTCCAGAAATGCTCGTCGTGGTCTTCGCCGTTGCCGAAAGCTTCCAGCGTGTCGTGGCGGAACGATTTAACGGCAGCGGTCGATTTTCCCGTGAGGATGTCAATAAGGTGTTCGGCTTTGTATTTTTCCTTTACTTCGAGGATGGCCTCAAGCAGGCGGACGATTTCGTCGCTGGCTTCGATATATTTCTTTGGATTGAGGCAGTTGTCGCAGTTGGCGCAATTTTCTTCTTCATATTTTTCACCGAAATAGTGCAGCAGGATAATCCGTCGGCATATGGCGGTTTCGGCGTAGGAAACCGTGTCGAGCAGCAATTGCCTTCCTATTTCCTGTTCGGCCACCGGTTTGCCGTTCATGAATTTGTCGAGTTTCTGAATATCCTTGTAGCTGTAAAAAGTGATGCATTTTCCTTCGCCGCCGTCGCGTCCCGCGCGTCCCGTTTCTTGATAGTAGCCTTCGAGGCTTTTGGGAATGTCGTAGTGAACCACAAAACGCACGTCGGGTTTGTCGATGCCCATGCCGAATGCAATGGTAGCCACCATGACATCCACTTCTTCCATCAGGAATTTATCTTGGTTTGTGGAGCGGGTTTGCGCATCCATACCGGCATGATATGGCAATACTTTGATGCCGTTTATGCTCAGTATTTCGGCAAGTTCTTCCACTTTTTTGCGGCTGAGGCAATAGATAATGCCCGATTTTCCTGCGTTTTCCTTAATAAACCGGATGAGCTGGTTTTCGGGTTTTACTTTCGGCCTGATTTCATAGTACAGGTTGGGCCTGTTAAAAGAAGCTTTAAAAACTTTTGCATCCAGGATACCCAGATTTTTCTGAATGTCGTGCTGTACTTTGGCGGTGGCTGTAGCCGTCAGGGCAACAACGGGCGCCTCGCCGATTTCATGAATGATGGGGCGTATGCGCCTGTATTCAGGCCTGAAGTCGTGCCCCCATTCCGATATGCAATGCGCCTCGTCGACGGCGTAAAACGAAATTTTCACATTCTTCAGAAATTCGATATTTTCCTCCTTGGTGAGCGATTCCGGAGCCACATAAAGCAATTTTGTTTTGCCCGACAAAATATCTTCTTTAACCTCCTGAATGGCCAGTTTCGTCAACGAAGAGTTTAGAAAATGGGCTATGTTGTCCTCGGTTGATATGCCGCGAATGGAATCTACCTGGTTTTTCATCAAGGCGATGAGCGGCGAGATCACAATGGCCGTGCCTTCCATAATGAGCGCAGGAAGCTGGTAAATTAGCGACTTGCCGCCACCGGTGGGCATGAGCACAAATGTATTGTTGCCTTCGAGGATGCTGTCGATGGCTTCTTCCTGTTCGCCTTTAAATCGATCGAACCCGAAAAATTTCTGCAAATGATCTGTTAACGACAAAGATTTCGACATTATTTTTTCAATTTGACTGACATCCGCAGGACTCCGAACCCCATTTTCCGTTTAGGCGATTAATTATAAATTATTTTGTAATAAATTTACAATCAGCCATAAACATAAATCTTCAGAAATTCCGTCAGACATCTTAATATTTCTAATTTAAATCTCCTCAAATATCAATTTGGGGGTATCTAAATTAAATAAAGTTAAGGAAAGTGCAAAATAATGTTTGATTTTTTATTACCCTATGCGATTTTTTATGCCTGAACTAAAAACATAAATGTTTCAATCTGCTTATAATCAGCATTTTGATGGCGGTATTTTCCGTGCAGTTTTTTTATGAAAATCGATCACGTATCGTTAAATTTGCGATTCGCCATTTACTGCTTTTATAGATTGTCAATTGTCTTCGTCACTCATTTTTATTGTCTTACAGCTTTTGCCGCTCTTTTGGCTTTTATTTCCTTTAATGATTAATTTTGCGTTTTTTAATTGTTTATGCCTACTTTTTTATTCGATAAAGTCATTTTCGGGCCGATTGTAAGCCGTCGGCTTGGTACTTCATTGGGAATAAATTTGTTGCCTGTTTCGTCGAAGCTGTGCAGTTTCAACTGCATTTATTGCGAATGTGGCCTGAATCCGCGGCGGCGCGAGCAAAAATCGAAACTGCCAATGCGCGGCGAGGTGCGAGAAAAACTGGAAGCAAAACTCCGCAACATGCAAGCCGAAAATCAACCACCCGACGTGATTACCTTTGCCGGAAACGGCGAGCCAACCCTGCATCCCGATTTTGCCAGCATTGTCGACGACGCCCTTGATTTAAGAAACCGTTTTGCACCGACAGCAAAAATCGCCGTCTTGTCGAATGCAACCATGCTGCACCGCGACGACGTGTTCAATGCTTTGCTGAAAGTGGACGACAATATTCTCAAACTCGATTCAGCAATGGAAAACACAATCCGCTTGATAGATTGTCCGACGGCGGCGTTCAGTTTGGAAAAACTGATTGCGCAACTCATACGCTTCAACGGGAGGCTGATTATCCAAACCATGTTTATCCGTGGAGTCTGGAAGGGCGAGACCATTGATAACACTACGCAAAAAGAGGTGGACGAATGGATCAAGCTCATGGAAAAAATAGCGCCTCGGCAAGTGATGATTTATTCGATTGACCGCGATACGCCCATCGAAACACTGGAAAAAACGCCGCTTGACGAATTGGAAAAAATTGCCGGGCAACTGAGGAAAAAAGGAATAGATGTGCAGGTTTCAGGCTGACGGCGGCCGGAAATTGCCGAACAGGGCTTTCAAAGTTTGTAATCTTTTTGAATTAGGAATAAATTGCATTATGAATGACAATAAAAAAACAGGCCGCTACGAGCGGATATATGAACAACTGCAACAACTGACCGCCAAAAGCGGCGATATCTATTCGTGTATGGCCACCATTGCGGCTGTGTTGCATCACAAAATGGACTATTTTTTCTGGACGGGTTTTTATATGCTTGTCGACGGTGAACTCACCGTGCGCAACTATCAGGGGCCGGTGGCATGCCAAGTTCTCGAAAAAAACAAAGGCGTTTGCTGGGCGGCTGTCAACAAAGGCAAAACCGTGATTGTGGACGATGTGCATCTGTTTCCCGAACATATCGCCTGCGATTCGCGTTCCAATTCCGAGATTGTGGTTCCGCTTCGCAACGCTGACGCCGAAATCGTAGGCGTTCTCGATGTGGATAGCAGCGAAAAAGCTTCTTTCAACGAAATCGACAAAGAATGGCTCGAAAAAATTGTGGCGCTGGTTTTTGCGTAGAATTCGGAAAAAGTACTGAACCTTAATGATATTGCAGTATACTGCCATTGTTGGTCAATACTTCTCCGCCTGTGCACCGAAGTCCGTTGGTATTCAAATTTTCGATCTCTCCATTGTTCAATATGAGCGGAAACGGCTCCGGCAATAGATTTTCCTGTACGATATTGCTCAGAGACAGGTCTTCAATCTTTGCCCCTTTATCAATGCCAATGGTTTCAATGGCAACATTTGTTTCCTTGCGGTAAACATTTTCGATGCTGAGATTTTTGACTGTGAGTCCGCGTTGCACCCAGATAAACGGATACACTTTTGAGCCGTCCTTCCGATATACCGAATGTCTTGGCGCTTTTGAGGCAAAGATGTTTTTCAGGACGATTCCGTCAAAATACCCGTTCGTTCCCGCATAATATTTGGTTACGCCGATACAGTACTGATAATATGTGCCGTAAACATTGCTGATGGAAACACGCTCCACAGGATGGTTGGCTGACAAAAGTCGAACGGCGCTGTGGCAGTCGTCGGCAAACAGTCCGTCAACCTGTATGTCGGTAATTGGTCCGGGAACTTCTCCTTCGTCGGCATTGATGGCAACCATATCATCAAAACAACTGCCTTTAAGATTGCGAATCACGCCAAAATGGCAATTACCGCAAAGGTGTACGCCGTCCATATTGACAGCCCACGGATTGCCGTAATTGAAATCAAACGTAATATCCTCAACCGCAAAGTATTCAATGACATTTATCATGATAGAAAACGTAACAGGGTCTTTGATGGTGAGGTGCGCAATTTTTAAATTCTTGACATTCCAGAACGAAATAACGGTTCCGTTATAGTAACCGGGTTTCCAAAAAACCTCCATTAAATTGGGATTTCCTGAAAAATGGAGCGGATTCTTTTCCTGTTCCAGATTGTTCAAATCCCATATCCCGCCTGTAACCGTAATGTTATTATCTCCGTTTTCGGGATCGGCGTTTTGAAGCATCACGCAGTTCGACATGGGCATCAGTTTGATATGGCAATACCTGTCCAAAGAAAGTTCCTGCCCCGAATAAATTTTCAAGGGCTTACTGATGAAGTAACAAACTTTCGGCAGGGGAAATTTTATGTATGCGGCTCTTGTGTCGAGCATGGACTGAAGCGCTTTTGTGTCGTCGTGAATACCGTCTCCGTAAAGCACTACCGGTTCTGCGGCAGAAACAGGCTGAGCCGAAGCATTGGCGGCAACTCCCGTAATGGTTAATCCTGCTGCAATCGCTGCCGAATTACCGAAAAAATTTCTTCTGTTCATGGTCTTTTATTTTTTAAATGTGAATTATTTAATTCCTAATGTAACTATTTCGTTTGGTTTCAGTTTTACCGTCACATTTTTTCCGGCAATCGCAGGAGCAGGTGCGTCCTTCAACGGAAATTCAAGAATGTTCAGCCTCCGAACCGTTTTAGCAGTCAGCGGCAGTTCGACGGTTGCCGTTGTTTCCTTCCCCTCTATTTCGACAAGCCTGATGATCAGTTCATTGCCTTCTTCCGACTGTTTCATTCCGGTCAGCGACACATTTGCCGGAGCAACAGAAATGAATGATGCTTCTTCGGGACGCGTCGCATGTTTTTTCACCAAAGCCAGAGAAGGTGGCTCATTTGCCATCACAGGCATGTTAAAGTTTTCACCTTCCTGCCAGACTTCGCTTTTCCAGTCGCCTGCATGAGGATACAACGCATAACTGATGTTAAATTTTCCCAGATTCGGATAAATATCCGGCGAGCCGGCTGAACGCATCAGGGTAATTTTTAAATCTCCATTTTGGTACGCATGACCGTATTTCGTCCTGTTCAGGAGAGCAATACCGATCTGCCCGTTATTCACATCTACCCATTTTTGTGCGGGAACTTCCTGACCGTCTTTTGTTTCGCCCCGTGCATAATCGTTACGGTTCTGCATTTGCATGTATTCCGGAAGAGGTTTGCCGCCGATTTTGCCATCTGCCGGACTTTCGACAATGTCAAAAGGAACCTGACGGTAAAAACTTGCATTCTGAATCGCTAATGGAAAGACAGCCCGCAACATGGGCGAATCTTCCGTTCTTGAACCCGTTTCTAACCAGTGAACTTCCATATCGTAATCTATACGGGGATAAGAACGGTAGATATATGTCCGTTCAATAAATCTGGATTTTCCCCAGACTTTCTCGGTTTCAATGCACGCCCTTACCGGTCCGTTTTCTACAAGTCTTACACTCCGGATATCCGTAACATTAAATTCATTGATCGTTTTGTTAATCAGCCACGATTTCATTCCGCCATTCCTGTCTTCCATCGTGATACGCAGCGTATTCAGTCTGCTGCCTTTTTTTACATATTCAGTCTGAGTGCGTTTATCAACAAGACTTACAATGGCGCCGGTCGACATATCTACTTTGATTTTGAAATAATCCGTTTCAAAAGTATTGTCTTCGAATGGGATGGGTTCGTTATACTCTCCTGTTTTTTCCGTATCGACGTAGAATGTCTTATATCCTCCTGCCGGAAAATCATCTGCCACAAACTGTATCTTCGAGGTTATTCCCGGATTCGTCCATTTCGACCAGACGATTTGTGCCGGATATGTTTTGCCCAAACCATCGCATACCAGAACGGTAGCAACTTTGCCCTGTCCTTTGTCGACCGGAGCAAATCCGTAAGGGTTAGTCCATCCACCCGGTCTGATCGAAACAGGCGATTCATGCGAATAAACTTCCGCTTCCACAAGAGTTCTCCGCGATACAGGCTGAAGATTGTACGCTACGACCGGCTGTCCCATACCGGTTTTAAACTTCACTTCGTCAGCCATTTTCCAGAAGGCTGCATCGCCCAGTTCTTTTGAGATACGCTGAACCTCAGTATACCGCGCTACTGCTTCCCTGTTGGCTTCAAAAATAGCCGAACCCGGAAGAATATCATGGAACTGATTAAAAGTTACGGTTGTCCATAAATCCCTTAATTCTGCGGCAGGATACCTGTCGCCCTGAAGCCAGCGGAGCGTATTGAAAAATTCACTCCGGTAAAGCGAACTTTCGCTGTTCCGGTTTCCTTCTTTGATTTCCGCCACAGTAGTATAACATCCTTCAAAAATGTACTGCATCTCGCCGTGATGCGTCGGTCTGCCGTCCATTTCTTTGGATGCTCTGTCAAAGAAATCACCGGCGGTGGTGAATTTGACAGCCGGATGTCCGGGAGTTTGATCCAATTGATGTACCATTTCTATTTCCGCGCGCGTAGGACCGCCGCCATGATCGCCAATACCCGTTACCTGTAACAAACGGCGCTTATCGGGCGTGATTTTCTGAAATTCATCTTTCAGTTGCGGTGTGATGCGTCCATTGTAGTTATCGTTTGCATAACACAGCACTGTCGAACCGTCGGTTCCTGTCCACCAGAATGTACCCTTATAGGGTTTGGCGCGATGAAGATAATAGTAATCACATCCCGCCTGTTTTAATATTTGCGGCAATTGCGAAACATGTCCGAAATTATCCGGCAACCAGCCGATGCGCGCCATTTGTCCGAAATGCTGCCGGAAATAGCGCTGCCCCAGCAAAAACGCTCTGGTGAGGGCTTCGCCCGATGGAAGGTTCGTATCGCTTTCTGTCCACATTCCTCCACCCAGTTCCAAACGACCTTCACGAACGTATTTTTTCACCAATTCGAATAGGGGCTGGTCAACCATTTCAACAAATCTAAAAACGGCAGCCTGACTCTGAATCATCGTATAATCCGGATATTCCTTCATAAAGGCAACCGCCTGCCGCAGATTATCGTTGCACATCTTCATGGTTTCCGAATAAGTCCACTGGTAGTTCATATCCATGTGGGCATGACCTATTACATGAATGACGTCTCCCGATTGAACGGCACCATCTTGCTGGGCATACATGCTGCACGGATAACATATTATCCCCAATACAAACATGACAATTAAACGGTTTTTCATTTCTATTATTTTAAAGGTTTCACTATTGTTGAGTTAATGCTAAAATGACGCACAGAACATTTCGCTGGATAACTGTCGCCATTGCGCTAAATCGCTTGTTGTAGGCATTGTATTTATTCTTTCAGATCAGACTTATCAATTTTTACTCTTTCTATTTTTGAAGAAACAGTAACTCGAAGATTTCCTGATTTATCTAATAAATCTTCACATTCCATGAACATTCCCTGAATAAGTTGAGGCGCCCATTTTAACTTTTCCATTGCATCTGCAACCCATTTTTTTAAAAATTCATCTATTTCAACGAATTTTTTTTCATCTCTTTTTTCGCTGTACATATCTGGATTGTCTATAAACAATTGATAGAGAATGTCAATATGTTCTTTTTCCTCTTTATTCCATTCAAAACTGTCCCTTACTTGCTCTATTTTCAATCTGAAAAAGTCATGTTTTTGCTTTGCTGATAATTCAATGAAAACCATCCATTTATATCCTTCTTCCAACTCTTGCCATTCCTGTCGAGTCATTTTTGCTATCTTTTCTCGGTTGTTTTCAATCCATTCTTTTGCATCCGGAGCCACAACACGACACGATTGCGTTTGCGCAAAAGCGCTTAAACTTAATATGTTTACTACTATACAAAAAATTATCCTTTTCATTTCTTAACTATTGTACACAACGATTTTATACAAATCAAACCAAAACATTGCTAAATGCGACAATCAAAACTGCCACTGCCAAAACGGCAAGCGCGGTGTACATCAGGCGTCTGGGTTTTCCATAGACATTTTTCCATTCTCCTGAGAAAAAACCGACGGCTTGATTTCCCATAATTTGCAGGATCTGTTGAATAGCAAATCCTACCGAAGCCCCAAAGACGCCCAGCAACAGCATTCCGCGTCCCAAAAGCGTGAAAGCAAGAATTAATTGAATGCCGATAAAGGTTGCGAGGAATGTTTCGCCCGGATTTTTGAGCAATTCGCCCCAGTTTTTCTTTTTGCACATGATCCATGCGGGAAAGATGATATTGACCATCGCGCCGCTCATCAGCGCCGCCGCCCAAACAGCCACGTCCGCCGACATGGTATCCGCTCCCTGCGCCATCATGGCTTCTTTGATCGGCGCCTGTCCGTAAACAAAACAAAGAGCGCTTCCTGCCGAAGTAATACCTGCAACGACCGCCATCACAAGTCCCGTGGCAAAACTTCCCTGTCGTCCCTGAGCGGGCGAAACGGATGCTGAACCGGCAAGGGCTTTCTCACGTCCGAATCCGGCAAATGAGGAAATCAGAACGCCGGACATAATGACCGCAAGTCCTGCCATCAGGACTAATCCGCCGGGTGACAAGACGTCGGGGGCATTGGCAAAAAGCCCCGTCCCTTTCATCACCATGGGAAGAATGGCGCCGGCGACGATTCCCAGCGACATGACGGCGCCCGTTAATGCAGCGCCGATGCGAACCACGCACAGTCCGTATAGTACGTTGGCTACGCCCCACAACAGTGCGAAAGAATTTGCTTTGAGGATGGGTCCCCAGCCGACTTGCGAATATGCGGCTAACGGATTGGGAATACGAAGAAAAACGACCGCCCATGGAAGGATAAGTAATCCCAGCAACATGGCAATGAACCAGTAATGCTCGAACTGAAGCCGTTTCATGCGTTTCATGGGCCACATTGCGGTGCCTGTACCAATACCGGCAAGAGCCACTAAAATAATTCCAAAAAATGTTGTCATGGTAAGATTTTTTTGATTTTTAATTGACGATTTATGATTTTAAGTTTTGAAGCGGAAATCGCGGCGTTACATCCCGATTGACTATGTGCGGCGGCAAGTATCCCCGAAGTACATTCACAAC
>WRIQ01000007.1 GCA_009782655.1 Prolixibacteraceae bacterium | reverse complement strand
TCGGGAATGGCGTTGAACAGTTTCTCAATAAAAACCGAACTCGGGCTGTTTCTTCCGTTGAGTACATGCGATATGCTCGCAGCCTTAACGCCGATTTTCTCGGCAAAGTCGTTAGACGTCATATTCAACTCTCTCATGACCTGTTTTAAACGCTCTTTCATAGCTAAATTATTTAATTTACAATGATATATACTTCTGTAATGGTCGTGTAAATATTACATGAAACAAATGTAAATCATTTTTATGAAATATACAAACACAAATGAGATTACAAATGTAATCTACTTAATCGAACAATCATTACGTCTATTTTATAAACTTACTCGACAACAATTGTTTAAAGAAATATTGCAATATAAAGCTTTTATGCAATTAATTGATATTTTAGTCTGATTATTAATTATTTATGTACATAAAATAGAAATATATCAATGTATTATATAAGTTGAGGAACGTTTAGTTTATGATAAATTTTAAATAATAATATATAATTTATTGATTATATGAACTTTAAATCAATAAATAATCGTCGATAGATTTTGTTTATATAGTCGAATTTACAACAGTATACGATTTACATTTGTAAAAAATATACTATTTACAAATGTTAATCATGCTTATGGTTTGATAGAATTATTCTAATACATTTGTAAATCAGGGTAAAATTATCCTATTAATATTTTTGCGAAATGAAGAACGGCCTCTTGCAAAAATGAATGGATAATATTTTCGTAATTTTGAAGTGTGTTTGTACAACCACACAGCCGATAATATGGAAAATAACGCAAATTAATGAAGTTAATTATGATAACAAACAATTTAATCAACTGTTTTTAAGTAACTTATATATTTTTGCAAAA
This sequence comes from Prolixibacteraceae bacterium, assembly GCA_009782655.1. The sequence continues at coordinate 12,830 of WRIQ01000007.1, read as the reverse complement.
TAAAAAATCGATAAGCTGTAACATTTCATATTTTATTTCGTCTTATTAAATAGTTTAAACATTATAAATTTACGGAAAAATGAAAACAAGAATCTTTCTATTTGCACTCTTTCTATCAGGACTGTTTTTGCAACCCTTTTCTGCGCAGGCTAAAAAAGAAACAAAACAATTGGCGACATTCACGGCGATAAATCTCCTTGTTTCTGCAACTTTAAATCTAACACAAGGCGAAAATCAAAATATTGAGGTTATTGCCAATCCCGAAACGCTGGAAAAACTGATTATCGAAGTGGTAAACGAAAAGCTGATAATCCGGCTTTCTTCGACTAAAAATTTCTTCAATAATTTTAATCCGGGCAAAATCGAAATTTTTGTAACAGCCAAACATATCAACCAGTTGAGTGTTTCCGGTTCGGGAAAAATTATTGTCAAAGACGGACTAAACGCACAAACTATCGATATGACTGTGAGCGGCAGCGGCGCTATAAAACTCGAAAAGCTCTCTGCAAATACAATTAATACGACAGTTACCGGCTCGGGCGACATACACTTGAGCGGCCAATCTGTTGCCGACAAACTCAATGCTGCCGTCACCGGGTCCGGAACTCTCAAAGCCAACGCCATGGAAGCCAGAGATGTAAAAGTCTCTATCACCGGTTCTGGAAAATGTTATGTCAATTCCAACAATAACATCACCGCTCAAACAACCGGCTCCGGAAGCATCTATTACAGTGGTACAGCCAATATAGACGCCCGTTCTACCGGTTCGGGCAGAATAATTCGCAACGAATAAAAATTCAGCGTTCCGGAATTTATCACAGAACCTGAAACTTTCGCGCTGCGAACTTTTTTCCGCTTCCGATTATTCACTATTTTTGCGCAGAATATGGAAGCTACGTATCCCGATAATTTTGAACTGAAAACAGGTTTCGACCGAATACGCGAACTGATTGATAATAAATGTATTAGCGAACTTGGGAAAGAGTATGTACAAAACATGCGGTTTAGTTCAGATTTTGATACGGTAAATCGACAAATCAGTGAGACCGATGAGTTTATGCGTATTCTGCGCGATTTCCCCAATTTTCCCGCGCAATACTATTTCGATGTGCGCGAAGCCTTGCAGCGAATTCGCACCGAAGGGCGGTTTATCGAAACCAACGAGCTTTTCGACCTGAAACGTGCGATGGACACTATGCGTGCCATTGTTCATTTTTTCGATCAGGAAAAGGCAAAATTCTTCCCCTTGCTTAATGCGAAAACGTCACAAATCAGGATCTATCCGTTCATTGCGGAACGCATTGAAGCCATCCTCGACAAAACCGGCAACATCTGCGATAATGCCTCGCCAGAGCTGGCGCGCATCAGGCGCGAAATTTCATCCATTGAAAACAGCATTTCAAAACGGCTTCAATCCATATTGAAACAGGCGCAGCACGAAGGTTGGGCCGACGGCGACGCATCCATCGCCATCCGCGACGGACGCGCCGTTATTCCGGTTTTGTCGGGCAACAAACGGAAGCTCAAAGGCATTGTGTACGATGAGTCGGCAACGGGCAAAACCGCCTATGTAGAGCCTACCGAAATTGTTGAAATGAACAACGAAATTCGTGAACTCGAATATGCCGAACGCCGCGAAATTGTCGCCATTCTCGTAGCTGTCTCCAACGACATTCGCCCTTATATCGATGATTTGATTTACGGCAACGAATTTATCGGCGAAATGGACTTCATACGCGCAAAGGCAGCGTGGTCTGTTGAGTTCGAAGCCATAAAACCGGAGCTGTACAACAAAAGCATTATCGACTGGGATTGGGCACAGCATCCTTTGCTCCGGCTGTCGTTGCAACGCGAAAAACGCGCAATTGTGCCGCTCAATATCCGGCTGACCGAAGAAAATCACATTTTGCTCATTTCCGGGCCCAACGCTGGCGGGAAATCGGTATGCCTCAAAACTGTGGGGCTGCTCCAATTCATGCTTCAAAACGGATTGCCGCTACCGCTCAAAGAAGGCAGCAAAGCCGGAATTTTCAACCAACTTTTCATCGATATCGGCGACGAGCAATCTATAGAGAATGACCTGAGCACCTACAGCTCGCACCTGATGAATATGAAGCATTTTGTCCGCTGGGGCGACGAACGCACGCTGGTTCTTATTGACGAATTTGGCACCGGCACCGAGCCTGCACTGGGCGGCGCCATCGCCGAGGCGATTCTTCATAAACTGACGGAACTCAAAACTTTCGGGGTTATAACCTCTCACTATTCCAACCTGAAACATTTTGCCACCTCCACGCCGGGAATCATCAACGGCGCCATGCTTTACGATTCGCAACACATGAATCCCCTGTTTATCCTTGAGATTGGAAAGCCGGGAAGTTCGTTTGCCTTCGAGATAGCCCGAAAAATTGGACTTCCCGAAGATATTCTGAATGAAGCCACAGAGAAAGTAGGCAAGAAACATATCGATTTAGACCGTAACCTTCGCGCCATCACACGCGACAAATATTATTGGGAAACCAAGCGCCAGAAAATCCGCAAAGTGGAAAAAGAGGTGGACGAAATGGCGCAGATTTATGAAAAAGAGCTTCGCGAAGCCAGCCAGCTACGTAAGGAAATTCTCAAAAATGCCAAGGAAGAGGCCAGACAGATACTGGCGAGCGCCAACAAACAGATCGAAAATGTAATCCGCGAAATCAAAGAATCGCAGGCCGAAAAGGAAAAGGTCAGGCTGTTGCGTCAAGAACTGGAAACGCTGAAAGACGAATCGAATTCCGACGTCATTAATGACGACCGACTGCTTGCCGCGAAAATGGAGAAGCGCCGCCGCAACGAGGAAAAACGCCGAATGAACATGCAGGCTCCCGAATTGCAGGAGAAAAAAACAAATGACAAAAATGTCCCTGCTTTTGAAAAGGGCGATAACGTAAGAGCCATTAGTCAGGATGCTGTTGGCGAACTGGTCGATTTTAGTGAAAAAACAGCGGTGGTAGCCATTGGCAATCTGCTGATAACTACGTCCATAGAAAACATCGAAAAGGTCAGCGGCAAAGAAGCCCGCAAAGCCATCCGCCCCAAAGGCAGAAGCTCGCTGGCCATGACCCTCGATTACAGCGAACGGCGTCTTAACTTCAAACCCGAAATAGATCTGCGGGGAATGCGCGCCGACGAGGCTCTGCCCAAAGTGCAGGCTTTAATCGACGAAGCTTATATGTTCGAAGTTCCACAACTGCGCATTCTGCACGGAAAAGGAAACGGCATCCTCAAGGAAATGATTCGCAACTACTTGCGCACCGAAAGCATCGTGGAATCCTTTCGCGATGAACATGTGCAATTCGGCGGCGCCGGAATTACGGTTGTACAATTAAGGATTTGATTTTTTTTTAATGCGTTCTAAAATTGATTACCATGCATCAAAAAGAGGACTATTCTAAACATAACAAATTGTGTTACAGTGCTTATAGAAAACGTTAGTCTATTTTTTGCCACATTTCCGATATTTACAAATCATATAGAATATATACAAGTATCATGGAAATTTGATATTTTCGCAATTTATTTTCAAAATCATCAATTATGTTACAAGCAAAACTCAGCGACAATATCCATTATCTGGGGTTTAACGACCGCCGCACCCACCTTTTCGAAAATATCTGGCCGATACCTCACGGGATTTCCTATAATTCATATCTGATTGTGGATGAAAAAATTGCGCTTATTGATACGGTTGATCGACAATTCATCGACGAATACCTCGACAGTATTGAGGCAATCATCGGCGACCGCAAAATCAATTATCTGATAATCAACCATATGGAGCCGGATCATTCGGGAGCGCTCAAAGCCATTATCCACAAATATCCCGAAATTACGCTGGTGGGCAATAAAAAGACATTTGGTTTTGTAGAAAGCTATTACCTAAAGCCCAATTCCGTATTTGTTGTTGACGACAACGATTTACTCGATTTAGGCGAACACCGGTTGCAGTTCAGGCTTATCCCGATGGTTCACTGGCCTGAGACGATGGTCACTTTCGACAAAAAGAATAAGATAATTTTTTCGGGCGATGCTTTCGGTAGCTACGGAACTCTCGACGGCGGCATCTTCGACGACGAAATCAATCTCGACTTCTACGAAGTGGAAGCGATGCGCTATTTCACCAATATTGTGGGAAAATACTGCACACATACCCAGCGGGCTATTTCCAAAATCAGTGACTTAGAAATCAAGATGATAGCCGCCACCCATGGACCCATCTGGCGCACCGATCTCAACTGGGTTCTGAGCCGTTACAACAAATGGAGTTCATACGATATGGATAAAGGCGTTGTGGTGGTATACGGCACCATGTACGGGCATACGCAGCGAATGGCTGAAACCGTCGCGCGCCGCTTGGCCGAACGAGGCATCAAAAACATTCGAGTTTACGATTCGTCGAAAACACATTCGTCATATATCATCAACGATGTTTTTAAATATAAAGGTTTTATCGTCGGAAGCTGCGCCTACAACAATGCGCTCTTTCCCAATGTGGAGTCGTTGCTTACAACCATCAAACACATGGGCGTGAAAAACCATCTGCTCGGCATTTTCGGCAACTACTCGTGGAATGGTGGCGGCGTGAAAAACCTGATGGCATTTGCCGAAGAAATCAAATGGGAAATGGTGCACGGCCCGGTAGAAGAAAAAGGCGCAGTGAAAACTGCAACCCACGACGAACTTATTGCGCTGGCCGATGCAATGGCTGATAAATTGCTTGAAAATTAGAATATTGCAATAACAACTTTTTCAGTGCAACGAACTCATATTCTATTGTTTGCCAGCATTTCGTCGAAATCGAGTTGGCCGCCTGAATGACTGGTATCGCGCAGTTGAAAATTCTCACAAACCAACGTGCGTGCGCGATGGCGTCCTATCAAAGCATAATCGTGCGAGGCCATCACAATGGTTTTCCCCTTGGCATTCAACTCTTTCAACAGGCAAAGAATCTGTTCCGAAGTATCGGGATCGAGGTTTCCTGTGGGTTCGTCGGCCAGAATGAGTTGCGGTTCGTTGAGCAGCGCTCGGGCAATAACTACGCGCTGCTGCTCGCCACCCGAAAGTTGATGAGGCATTTTGTCGATGTATTTTTCCATGTCCGTCTGATGAAGCGCTTCGATGACGCGTTCCGTGATGAGCTTGTTTTTTTTCCATCCCACGGCGCGTAACGTAAATTCGAGGTTTTCGCGTATGCTGCGGTCGGTAAGCAGTCTGAAATCCTGAAAAACAACGCCCAATTTGCGGCGCAACATCGGTATTTCACGGTTTTTCAAGGTATGTAATTTATGCCCGGCCACCTCCATTTCGCCCGCGATGAGCGGAATCTCGGCATTCATGGTTTTTATTAAACTCGATTTTCCCGAGCCTACTTTTCCAATGATATAAACAAATTCTCCTTCGTTTACATCCAAGTTAACACCTTGAAGTACAATATTTTCACGCTGGTATATATCAGCATTCGCCACATGGATAATCGCCTGGTTCACCATCTCAATAATTTTTTCACGAAGTTAGTTTAAAACTTTTTTTGCTGTACATTATAATAAATAAAAGAAATAAACAGTTTTCTGTTAAGAAGTTGCTTTCGAATAACGAACTGACTTTGTATGAAATTATTATTTTAGCAAAGTTTTTAATATATGAAATCGAAATATGGTAGATCATTCATTTAAAGCGATATATTTATCAACAATACGAATATATAACCTTGCCTCCAAATTTTCAGCAAGGAACTTAAACACAGCGAAATGCAAGCATAATCCTATATTTCGCAACTGTTACAGCCCTTTTTCGCGAGGTTTGGGTTTGCCATTCAAAAAATGCCTTCAGTTGTCCCCCAGCGTTGGACAAATTGAGCAAATTTATATTTGCATGCCGGAAAAATAAAGTTTTAAAACAAATAAATTAACATGAAGACAGGAAAACTTCTCATATTGATTGCGGGATTCAGCCTGATAGTCTCATTCCGCGCTGTGGCGCAGGAAACTTTGTGGTACACCGAAATCCAAAAAGAGATTGAGATGGGCAAAGAATTGTTCAGGACAGGCAAATACAATGCGGCCTATTATCAGTTTGAAAAAATTCGCGATATGGCCGACGAAAAATCGGAAATTGTATCAGAAGCCAGTTATTATATGGCGCTCTCATCGCTCCGGGCAGGCCACTCAACGGGCGAGCAGATGATGGCCAATTTTCTGAACAACTATGCCGACAGCCCTTACAGCAACTATGCTCAATTTTATTATGCAGAATATCAATTCGAAAGGAACCGTTTTCAAGTGGCGCTCAAAACATTGTCGAATGTGGACAGCAACGGCCTGTCGGAAAACGACAGGGTGAAAGCCATTTACATGACCGGATATTCGTACATGATGACCGACGAACTGGATTTGGCGGCCAACCAGTTTTTTATGATTAAAGACAAAGATCACTTGTTGAAAAAACCGGCAATCTATTACTGGTCGCACATTAACTACCTGAAAGGCAACTACGATGCAGCGCTCGATGGATTCCGGCAGTTGGACAACGACCCCAACTTCTCGAAAGTAATTCCCATGTATGTCAGTCAGATTTATTACAAGCAGGAACGCTACAGCGATGTTGTAAATTATATCGTTCCGATAATCAACGAAGTGGAAGCGGCGCATAAACCGGAATTGAACAAAATTGTGGGCGACTCGTATTTTCATCTGAAACGCTTCGACGAAGCCATAAAATACTTGGAACAATACCACCAAACATCCGGCACAAAATCGCGCGAAGACAACTACCTGCTCGGCTATTCGTATTACATAATCGGACAGCACGAAAAGTCGATCCCCTACCTTGAAGGCGCCACAAAAGGAAGCGACGCGCTGGCGCAAAATGCTTTTTATCACCTTGCCGACGCCTACATCCGCACCGGCGAAAAGGAAAAGGCGCGTGTAGCTTTCGGCTCGGCCTCCGACATGGAATTTGACGACGCTATTCGCGAAGACGCCCTTTTCAACTACGCCAAGTTGACCTATGAACTCTCGTATTCGCCTTTTAATGAAACCATTAAGGCCTTCGACAAATATATTTCGCTCTACCCCAACTCGGACAGGAACACCACAGCCTACCAGTATCTGGTGGAAGTTTTCATGATTACGCGCAACTATCGCGACGCCATTGCTTCCATTGAAAAGATAAAAGTGAAAAATGCAGCCATCAATCAGGCGTATCAGCGTGTGACCTACTATCGCGGGCTTGAGCTTTTCGGTAACTCATCCTACGATCAGGCCATTGATTATTTCGACAAGTCGCTGCAAAATGTCCATAATGCCGATTTAGCCGCCAGCGCCCGTTTTTGGCGAGCCGAATCGCTTTATCGCACCGGCGATTATTCGGCGGCTATCCGCAGTTTCAATCAGTTTTTAGCAGCATCGGGCGCTTTCTCGTCGGCCGAATACAACGACGCAAACTACAGTCTGGGCTATTCATACTTCAAACTGGAAGACTACAAGCAGGCCGAAAACTATTTCCGCAAATACCTGAGCGGCACACGCGACCGCAATTCCAACAAAGTTGCCGACGCATACAACCGCTTAGGCGACAGCTTTTTTCAGCAACGCGATTACACCTCGGCGGTAGCCAACTACAAACAGGCTTACAACATGCGCAACTACGACGCCGATTACGCCCTCTACCAACTGGCTTTCACCAGCGGATTGCAGCGCGACAAACAGGCGAAAATCGATCAGTTGAACACGCTTGTTTCGACCTTTCCCAAATCGACTTATATTGACGACGCCCACTACGAACTGGGGCAAACCTATCAGTTGGATGGCAAAACGACAGACGCAAAACGAGAATACCAATATATTATCGACAATTCGCAGCGAAGCGCATACTATCCCAAGGCGCTGTTGCAGATGGGGTTGATAAACTACAATCAGGGCGACTATCAAAATTCGTTACGTTATTATAAAGAGGTGGCCGAGAAATATGGCGGCACGCAAGAAGCGCAGGCTGCGCTGACAGGTATTCGCAACTGCTATGTGGAGATGAACGATGTGGATTCGTATTTCACCTATGCCAACCGTGTGGGCGGCGGCACAACGGTAACAGTAAACGCACAAGACTCGCTCACTTATATGACTGCCGAGAAGCAGTTTATGGCCGGCGACCCCAATGCTGCCAACCAGTTACGCCGCTACCTGCAGCAATATCCCAACGGCAGTTTTGTGCTCAACGCCAACTTCTACCTCGGCGAAGCGCTATACAGTAGCAGTCAATATTCGCAGGCGCTCGAAAACTATATGTATGTCGCCCAGCAGCCTTCCAATATATTCAGCGAGCAGGCGCTGTCGAAAGCTTCGGAGCTACTCTACAACGGGAAACGCTACAATGAAGCACTCGACATATTCGACCGGCTCGAAGCTGTATCGACGAGCAAATGGAATACCGTGCGTGCCATCGCCGGAAAAATGAATTGCAATTTCTATCTCGAAAAATATCAAAATGCCATCAACGAAGCTACACGGCTCAGCAGTGCCGACAAACTCAGCGAAATCATGCAGCGCGACGCCAATTTTGTAACCGGAAAATCATTCTATATGTTGCAAAACTACGACAAAGCAATTCCCGAACTGAAAAAAGTAGCCACCGAAACCAATTCGGCTGAGGGCGCCGAATCCAAATATTTGATTTCGGAAATTTACTACCATCAGAAGAATACCGCCTCCGCGGAAAAGGAGATCATGGACTTCATCTCGAAAGGTACGCAACACCAGTTCTGGCTGGCTAAAAGCTTCATCCTCATGGCCGATATTTACTCATCGAAAAATGACGATTTTCAGGCAAAGCATACGCTGAAAAGTTTGATAGAGAACTACCCTGAACAAAACGATGGAATTTTGTCGGAGGCGAAAAGAAAACTTTCGCAAATCGAAGAAAGAGAAAAACAGGAGGAGGAATCGGTTCGCAGCAACCCCATGCAAATAAATTTGGATTAACAGAAAACTCACAGAAACATGATAAGAAGAGATTATTTATTCGAATGGATATGGACGGCAATAATGGTTGTTGCCGCCTCGACAGCCGTGCAAGCGCAAAGAGACAGCCTCATATCGCGCGAAGTAGAAGTTGTGAAATCCTTCAATCCGGCGGCTATGGATGCACAGAAGATTAATACCATGCCGGTTATCAAAGACGAAGAACACAAGAAACCCAGCTTCGATTACAGTATCAGCAGTCAGCCTGTGTTTTCAACCTTTTCGGTAACTAATTTGCAGGCGGCCACCATTGTGGGAAAGCCCAAGTCGGACAACGGCTACGGGTTGCTGAGGCTGGGCGTGGGAAACTACAACAAGCCCTATGGGGAATTTTTCTTCAACAACAAAAGCTCGACCGACTTTCTGTTCGGCATTCACTTCAAGCACCTTTCATCGCACGGGAAAGTGAAACTCGAAAACGACGAAAAAGTGAAAGCCCCATTCTCCGACAACGAAGCTGAAATATATTTTAAGCATATGTTTCGTCAATCCATTCTCTCGGTAGACTTCAATTTCAACCACAACGGATACAATTATTACGGATATCCCGGCCTCTACCCTACGCCTGCCGATAGTATGAATCTCGACACGTATCTGGGCGAACGCCAAACGCTGACAAAGGGCGGCTTCAATATTAACCTGCAAAGCCTGTCGAAAAATAAGGATGCCACTATTGTTGGTTTCGACCTCAAATACCATTATCTGGGAACCAAAACCAACCAACGCGAACACTTCACCAACTTCGACCTCAACTTTAAAAAACCGATGGGAATGGCAGCATTCCTGCTCAATGCCGGCATTGATTTTTCGCAGGCGACAGAAATTATGACCACCGATACGATTCCCGAAATCGGCACACGTAATCAGGTTTGGGTGTACGGAAAACCTGCCATATACGTGGGCAATGAAACCATTAATCTGAAACTCGGAGGACGTCTCTGGTTTACATTCGACAATCAATATCAGGATAAAGTAAGAATAGCACCCGATATCCGTTTCAATTTCATTCCTGTGAAGGAAATTATCGGTTTATATGCGGGTGTTGACGGCCGAAATCATCACAACTACTACTCAGCAGTTTTGTATCACAATCCTTTCTTCAATCCGCAACTAACGGTGAAAAACCATTTCGAAAAATTACGTTTCTATGGCGGATTAGACGGGCGCATAACTTCGAAAACCAATTTCAAACTTGAGGTTGCGCATTCGTCGTTTACCGATCATCCACTCTATTTTATGAATAAACTTCTCATTCCCGATCTGATTGATCCCGCCACAGAACAGGAATACACATATTATAACAATGTATTTGATGTTTTATACGAAGACATGCAAACCTTGAAATTCAACGTCGAACTCACACACAATGTGGGCGAAAAGTTCAACCTTTTGCTGTCGGGGAACTACTATAAATATTACATGGATTTACAGGAAAAACCCTGGAACATGCCTGAGTTTGACGCCACATTCACACTGAGTTGCCAAGTAACCGAAAGGCTGAAACTTGCCGCCGATGTATTTGTTGTGGGGCAACGCGACGCCTTGGCGATAATAAACAATGCGGATGAAACTTTCACCAACGAAATTCATCCGCTCGGCGCTGTTATCGATCTGAATGCAAGAGGGGTTTTCGACATCACCAGCAAATTTTCGATCTTCGCCCAGCTCAATAACTTCGGATTTCAAAAATATGAACGATGGTTAGGTTATCCCGTGCAGAGTTTTAACTTTTTGGGCGGAATCAGCATCTCTTTTTAGATTTTTGCAAGCAATGATAAAAAAATGTGTATATCGTGATTAATAACATATTGAAAATCAGAAAAATATTCGAAACAAAATAATTTAAAACAAATATTAAAAAATAGGTTTTATACCCCGTAAAGACATTGCCTTTACGGGGTATTTTTGTATATTTGCATGTTTGTAAAAATGCTGTCTGATACATTAAATTAACATAGTAATGTAGAAAAGAATAAACACGCATTTGCAAATTTTCAATCTATTTAAGGAGTATAATAATGAGTGAAATTGAAAAGAACAGTGTAGATAACGAAAACGTAAACGAACAAAACGCCGCGGAGCTTTTGAAAAAAATGAACAGTGAAGATGGCATCAAAGAAGTAAACGAAAGCAGCTATGGCGCGGACAGCATTCAGGTACTTGAGGGCCTCGAAGCGGTAAGGAAGCGACCTGCAATGTACATTGGCGACGTCAACGAAAGAGGATTGCACCATCTTGTATATGAAGTTGTTGATAACTCTATCGACGAAGCTTTGGCCGGCCATTGCGACAAAATTACTGTGACGATTCATGAAGACAATTCCATAACAGTTGAAGATAACGGGCGCGGGATTCCCACCGAGATGCACAGCAAAGAGAAAAAATCGGCATTGGAAGTCGCCCTGACTATACTGCACGCCGGCGGAAAATTCGACAAGGACAGCTATAAAGTATCGGGCGGGCTCCATGGTGTGGGCGTTTCGTGCGTGAATGCACTGTCGACACACCTGAAAGCTGAAATTCACCGCAACGGCAACATTTATATTCAGGAGTATTCCATCGGCAAACCGCTTTACGATGTCAAAATTGTGGGCAAGTCGGACAAGACAGGCACCATCATCACTTTCAAACCCGACACATCCATTTTCCTGACCACATCCTATAAATACGACATACTGGCCGCACGCCTTCGCGAACTGGCATACCTCAATGCCGGCGTCAGCCTGACGCTTATCGACGAACGCATTGCGGAAGAAACCCCCGAAATCAGAACCGAAGTTTTTTATTCGCAGGAAGGCCTCAAAGAGTTTGTTCAATACCTCGACGATGCACGCGTGAAACTCACACAGGATGTTATCAACATTTCCGCTGTAAAGTTTGGCATACCGGTAGAAGTAGCGCTTCAATACAACACAAGTTATTCGGAAAACGTACATTCCTATGTCAACAATATCAACACCATCGAAGGAGGTTCGCACCTGACAGGTTTCCGCCGCGGCTTAACCCGCACGATGAAAAACTATGCCGACCAGTCGGGGGTGCTGAGCAAGCTGAAAATAGACATCAACGGCGACGACTTTCGCGAAGGGCTGACAGCCGTAATTTCCGTGAAAGTGGCCGAGCCGCAATTCGAGGGGCAGACAAAAACCAAATTGGGCAACTCCGACGTGAGCCTTCCCGTGGAACAGGCGGTAAGCGAAATGTTAACCAACTATTTGGAAGAAAATCCTAAGGCGGCACGCGTGATTATGGACAAGGTGGTACTCGCCGCACAAGCCCGCCACGCCGCGCGAAAAGCCCGCGAAATGGTTCAGCGTAAAAATGCGCTCACCGGCGGCGGCCTTCCCGGAAAACTTAGCGACTGCTCCGAACGCGACCCCGGCAAATGCGAGATTTTCCTCGTTGAGGGCGACTCGGCAGGAGGAACGGCAAAGCAGGGACGCGACCGCAAATTTCAAGCTATACTGCCGCTGAGAGGTAAAATCCTCAACGTGGAAAAAGCCATGACACACAAGATTTTCGAAAGCGAAGAAATAAAAAATATTTTCACCGCTCTGGGCGTTACCATCGGCACCGAAGAAGACTCGAAAGCGCTGAACCTCGAGAAACTGCGCTACAACAAAATTGTAATCATGACTGACGCCGACGTGGACGGAAGCCACATAGCTACGCTGATTATGACTTTCTTCTTCCGGTATATGAACGACCTGATTAAGCAGGGACACCTTTACATAGCTACTCCCCCGCTCTATCTGGTAAAAAAAGGAAAAAGGGAAG
>WRIQ01000006.1 GCA_009782655.1 Prolixibacteraceae bacterium | reverse complement strand
CCTGAAAAATAAAAACCGATTTCCCCTGATAGTCCAGCTCTTTCTGCCACAAATCGAACTGTGTCCGGCGATTGACGGCATTGCTCAATGTGAAAGCCTCGCCTCCCGTAAAAAAATGATAATTGGAAGGTTTCTGAAACGAACTTACGTATGCCACCGGCAAGTCGCCGACAACACTGCGCGTGGCTTCATGTTTTTCTCTTTTTCCGCTGAAACCGAGCTGCTCGGGCAGTAACCCGAAGATCAGCGCCAAACGCGCAACTAAAATCAGGAGAATGGTGGGAGCCAGCCACTTTACTACAAAGCGTTTCAATTTCGGGTCGTCGAGACTGCGACGATATAACAATATAATCATCGGAATAGTAGCAGCTACCGTCCAGTGGGGGCCCACATGCCCGCGGAAAGTCATCGCCCAGAAAAAGAAGAAGAAGCCTATAATCATAAAATACAAGCCTCGCTCAAACACATCCCCTGCGCGGTATTTTACAACCACATAAACCATAGCGCCCAGAACCAGCGGATTGAAAACGCCTAACTGATTGGGCAAATATTCGAGGAAATAACTCAATTTGAATTTCCGGCTGCGTACACCGATGTGATAACTGACGCTCAGGAAATCCATATCCATCTGCCATTTCAGGTGCGGCAGCAGCAACGCAGCGGCCAGCAAAACAGCCAGCCAAGCTTTGTAACGCGTCAGCAATTTCAGATTCGACAAAACGATGAATCCAATGACCAACACCGCATGATACTTGCTGTAAATCATGCCGGCCATGGCAACGCACAGCAAAAACGTGTCGAGCCACGATTCTTTTTCCAAAAAACGTTTATAACCGAGGAGAAACAGTGCGGTGAAAAATAGAAAAGGAACGTCGGGAGCTGTTACAAACCCGTAAACCGTAAACATAATCATCGAAGCGGCAAGAATGAAAAAAAGCGTCACTTTGCGCACGTCGGGTTTCTCCTCTCCCAACAATTTCCAAATCAGCACCAACGTTAAAATGTTGAAGACCACCGTCATAAAGCGAACTGACAGATTCCCGTCGAAAAAGAGGCTCGATAGCCAGATGCTCAATCCCACCATCGGCGGATGATCGAAATATCCCCAAGCCAGATTCTCGCCATAAAGCGCATAATAAGCTTCGTCGCTCATTATCTCCATGAAAATCGACTGAATGATATTGATACTAAAACAGATAAGGAGAACGCATAAAAAAAATTTCTTCCAGCCCTGCCGTATAATAAATTGCCTAACGCCGTTCATATTGCAACAATTAAGTTTCAAAATTATTTGAACCAGTTGTTCCAAAGGTAGGGGTAGGGTTTTTCCTTTGTTTTCTGAATACTCCCGATGTTGAAGGTTGCATAAAGCATCTGCTGATGATAGGTGTCTCTCTCGGTGAAATGCAGTGTATAAGCAAGTTTTACATTTACCACGCTGTTTTTTATGAAATGGATATAAAAATCCGTCCTGTTGTATTCCGACGATCTGTAAATCGGGTCTCCCCAATACAATTCGTTTCCGTGGTCGGAATAAAACACCTGCTGGCTTTTGCCGCGATAATAGGTGTTGAAGATCCCGACGCCGCGGTATTCGGCTTTCAGTTCCGACAAGACTCCTTGGGGCTTGCGCCATTCGCCAAGGCTTCTGTCGCGCTCCAAACCAACCGACCAGCCGATATTGAAGTCCAGCGCCTGAAATCTCGTTTTCTGTACCAAATCTACGCCCAACGAGGTCAATACCAGTCCGTTATCGTGCAATCCCTCGCGTACCTCCGGCTCCATGACGCCAGCAAAATGAAACATATATCCAAAGTGCTGCGCATAGAATATCCCCTGATTATAGCGCCCCGACCAACCCATGAAAAAAGCTTCGTGGCGCTCGTAGGTTTGTCGGCTTGTCCAATCGAGCCACACATTCAGGTAGTTATCTTTTACATAATATTCCCAAAACAGACCCGTGACAAGGGGGCGGTAGTTTTGTATGGAATCCTGAAAAAACATGCGAGGATACTTGTCGAGCGCCATGAGGCGCGGGAAAGCGCCCATGTAAAAACGGAAAGGCTGCCCGTCAAATTCGTAATAGGCTATGGGGTCGTAATAATCGACGGCTTTGTCGCTGCCAAATTCGTGAAGCATGTCAACGCCAGTATAAATACGGTGTTTGCCCATAAAACCGATTCCTATTTGGGGAGCCAAGTGCACCCCCGACATGGTTTGCGATGTTTGCACTTTGGAACCGGCAAATTCGTTGTTATCGAAAAATGAATGAAGGCCGGCTTTCCAAACAAACTGCTGCGCCGATGCAGACAGAAATAAACCTCCCAAAATCAGTAGAAGTAAATATTTTTTCATCTTTTGCAAAATGATTTTTATTCCCGTAAATAAATTCGGCTCAAAATTACGAAACTGTTTGGATTTTTGAGTATCGGATTTTAAAAATGGTGTCGACAGCGGTTCCTCAAACATAGAGGTGGCTTGGCGAAGCGGCGGCTTTCACTAAACGTTCTGCGGACTACTGCCGTTTATGTTCGCACGTCACTTCCTGCGGGACTACTGCCACCATCTCGCCAGACCTTTAGTTTGTGAGGCTCTTTTTATTTTACAATTATTTTTTCTTTTCAGTCCGGAAAAGTTTCGCAACGCTACCTGAAAATATTACGTTCGTTCAGAGCTTGCCTGTATTTATTGGCATTTCTGTTGTGTTCGGCCAGTGTACGGGCAAAGTTGTGGTATCCCGAAAAATCTTCTTTTGCGCAGAAATACAGATAATTGTGGTTTTCAAAATTCAAAACCGCCTCAAGCGACGAAATTTCGGGAAAGGTGATGGGCCCCGGCGGAAGCCCCGCATATAAATATGTATTGTATGGCGAATCCATTTCGAGGTGAGCGGTCAAAACTCTTTTTATGGAAAAATCGCCCAAAGCGAATTTAATCGTCGGGTCGGCTTGTAGCGGCATTCTCTTTTTCAACCGATTGATATAAACGCCTGCGACGCGCTGTTTTTCGTCATTTTTGTTGGTTTCCTCCTGAACTATCGACGCCAGCGTTGCCACTTCACACTCGGTCAGTCCTGCCATGCGGGCTTTGGTTTTTCTGTCGTCGTTCCAAAAACGGTCGTACTCTTTTTTCATTCTGTCGGCAAATTCGCGCGCCGAGGTTGTCCAATAAAATTCGTAGGTATTGGGGATGAACATGGCCATAAAAGTTTCTTCCGTAAAGCCGTATTCTCCGGCGGTCTGCGGATTGAAAAGAACAATAAAATCGAGGCTGTCGGTTCTCAAATATTTGCTCACGGCGCCGGCCAGTTGATGGGGAAAACGTATGTTGTTAAAGGTCACATCCACAGGCTCCTGAATACCCCCCCGCAACATGTTGACGATTTCATTGGTATTCATTCCCTGCTTCAAATGGTAGCGGCCGGGTTTTACATATTTCTCATATTCCTTCTTCTTAGCCACCCATTTGAATGCCTTCACATTGTGAAGCGCATCATTTTCAATAAGGTCCTGAAAAACCGCCTGATAGTCTGCATCTTGCGCAATATAAATAATGTAATCCGTTTTCACATTGTCGTTGAAAATATAGCCGAAGAGTTGCCATGCGTACAAACAGGTTACGACAAAAACTGCTGCAAATACAATCGTTATATATTTCCCAACTTTCGGAAACTTGTGAATCCTGCTTTTTTGTTTCAATTGCATATATCGTTATTTTATCCTGAACTTTTAATCGAAATGCAGATAAAGCTATAAACTTTCGCTGCTGAAATTTTTTGCAAAAATAGAGTAAATATTATTTTGATGCGCTAAAAAATTCATTTTGGTGCCAAAACTTCTATTCGAGGCTGCACATAAATCCTATCCGGTAAAGGTCGAATATCCATAATTTGGGATTGGCTCCCGTCAAATTTTGCTCAAGGCGGCGTACATTTTTTTTGAAAAGCCAACCGGCAATGCGACTAAGTTTTAGCTTTTCAAGCTTGTTCTTCATTTTCAAAAGGCCATATCCACCGCTGAAATCGGGAGAGGTAACTACCACGTGCGAAATGTGGAGCAGGTTTTTTATGGATGTGCGCGTTTTTTCAAGATATTGGGCAGAGCTTTCCAAACCGATGTGAATCACGAAATTATCGATGTGCCTGATCGCAATCCCAGCCGACACGAGGTCAAAGCCCAGCACGGTATCCTCGTGCCCGTATTCGCGTATCGATTCGCGGAAAGGATATCGCACAACGACTTCGCGCTGTATCATAAAATTGTTGGAAGTGATGGAGAAAATTTTTTTGCTGCGCACAGAGGCTGTAAGTTGCTCTCTCTTACGCCCGTATACCCATCGTAACATTGCAGACAGGTTGTCGGGAGGCGTTTTCTCGTACATGGTTCCGCCGCAAACCACGGGATGATCCGCCGATTCGAGGTAACGTTTCAGGAAATTTTCATCTTCTGGCAGCGAATCGGCGTCGACAAAAAGGATGTGGGTTCCTGCAGCTTCGTCCGCCAGCAGATTCCGTATGGCAGAACGCCCGATATTTTGCGCCAGCGCCTTGTATTTCACATTTTTGCAGTTCGCGATTTGCTCATTCAGTTGTTTATACAACGGCGCGGAATCGTCGTCGTAAATGAGAATCTCGACATCGGCGTTCATCAAAGATGCCTGACCACAAAGTTGGTTCGTTAACTCTCTGACATCAAAATTATAAACAGGAATGCAAATCGACAGCATGAAGCTAATTTTAGCCCAAAAATAACGTTATAACTTTAAAACATGATTAGTTTCACTATTTTTGTAGCAACATATGAGAGTATCGACATTAAATTTCACACGTAAGGCGAAGAAATTCAGAACAATAATTTCTCTGATATTATTCTTTTTCGGGATTTCTGCAATTCATGGCCAAGGCTTTGAGATGGAACTCTACCTGCCGACCGCTTCCGGAAACTTTGTAAAGTTGACTTATTACTACGGCAGAAATATCTATGTAAAAGATTCAATTTTGATTGATAATCAAGGCATAGGCACTTTGAAATACGACACTTTGCTGCCGCAGGGCATCTATAAAATTTATTTCGACCCCGAATCGCACTTCGATTTTTTGCTGGGTAAAAATCAAAAACTGAAAATCTCCAATCCGGGATTCGATTCCGCAAAGTTGACAATTGACGGCGCCATTGAAAGTATTGAATTTCAGAAATATCTTGCATGGATAGCCATCCAGCAGCAGGAAAAACAAAAAATGGAAATGCAGAGAAAAGAGGCGCCGGAAAAGGAACAGCAAAAAATTGACAAGCAGATTGCCACGCTGAATAAAGATGTTATTGATTACTGGCAGAAAAAATCGAAACAATATCCGGGCTCTTTTTTAGGCGCCTTTCTGATGTCGAATTACTTTGCCGACCTGAAAATGGAAGATGTTCCGCAGGAAATCGCCGATGATGACTCGCTGCTCTGGCACTATCAGTACAACTATCGTAAAGACCATTTTTTTGATTATTACGATCTTACAGATGCGCGTTTTTTATATACGCCCTCTTTGAAATCCAAACTGGATACATATTTCGAAAAGGTGCTGCTGCAAACCTACGATTCGATCAAGCCGGCCGCCTACCGGTTGATTGAAAAGGTAAAGCCAACGCCTTCGATGTACCGGTTTGTATTGAGTTACCTGATAAACAGCTCGTTGAACAGCCACATCATGGGCTTGGATGCTTTGTTTGTCGATTTGGCCGACGATTTCTATCTGTCTGGCGAAGCTGCATGGGCAGATTCTGTCACGCTGGAAAAAATACGCGAAAACAAAATCTTCATTGAGAACAACCTGATAGGAAAAACCGCCCGCGATTTCAAAATGAAAACCAACCTTGGCGACGATTTCAGGCTTTACACGCAAACCGCGGATTACCTGATTGTGGTTTTCTATGAGCCCAACTGTTCGCATTGCCGCGAATTTGTGCCCCTGCTCCACAACGATATTTACCTGCCGTTCAGAGACAAAGGCGTTGGTGTTGTGGCTGTTAATTCCATAGCCATCAGGGACGACTGGGACGATTTTATCGAAGAATATGATCTTCACGACTGGCATAATGTGTGGGATGAGCATCATATTTCGCGATTCAGAGTCGATTACGATGTGCGGATGACGCCCAAAACCTACCTGCTTGATAAAAACAAAAAAATAGTCGCGAAAAAATGCAGCATCGAATTTTTGAAGCAGGTCTTGCCAATTCTGCTGGGAGAATCAGATTATTCCTCCGGTGGTCATTAAATCAAACTCATGCTCGAAATTGCTGGTGAAGATCGATTTTCCCAAGTTTTTCCTGATTTCCGCCTTGCTCCAAAAGCGAAGTTCGTCAATTTCATCTTTCAACTGGGGATTGGACACGAAATTATATACATAGGTTATAAAACAATACACCTGTTCGGCTTCCACGTCGGTTTCCCAGCGGTAGACATACAAAAGTTTAGCCTGAAACTGCGTCAATCCGGTTTCTTCTTCGGCTTCGCGTTTCAGCGCGGTTTCGATGCTTTCGCCCCAAACGATATGCCCGCCTACCGCCGTATCCCACTTCCCGGGTTGCATTTCTTTGTTCAGCGGCCTTTTTTGCAGCAAAATCTGCTTTTTTGTGTTGATAATGTGCAGGTGCACAACCGGATGCAACATTTTTTCGCCTCTGTGAACCGCCAACCGCGGCGCTTTGCCGATGATGGCGCCCTCGTCGTTGACCAACGGCACCCACTCTTCGTCTTCCATCTTCCTGCGTTTTATTTTGGCATTTACAAACATGCCGACGGCCATCACAGCAAAAATAATGTAAAACAGTCCGCCACTGATGAACGCCCACGCCTCTTTCGACATGAAAAATGCAGAATAGAAAACCAACGCCGTATGAACTAGAAATATCCAAAATATGACGCGTAAAATTCTACGCATCAATGCATTATGCTCATCGGTAACAGAGATGCCTTTCAGGTAGCGTTGGGCCATCATCCCCGTGATGTTGAATGAAGAAAAAGCAGATATACCTATGATTACCAACAGTATAACCTCAATCAATCCCGGTTTGAGTTTGAAGAAAATATCATTGTTCAGAACGACTGACACGCCACCCAAAACAACCAGCAAAATTGTGTCGAAGAGAACAAACTTGTCAAATTTATGTTCTTTAAACCAAACCCAGACAAGCTCGGCAACACCCACCAATACAGCTGCAATAACTCCCGGAATGGTTCCCCATATTTCGTCGACAATGATGAATATGAATATCGGAATCAGCCCCGGCAAAAATTTTTTCCATAGTTTTAGCTGTTCCATCTGGCGTCGGCGATAATTTTTTACGATTCTTTTTTTCAGAAGACAACAGGTGGCACAATGTCTTTCATCAACACTTTGAAAATAAGGCTTGTGAAAGGCGGAACCTCATAAACCTGATTTACCAAAATGGCGGATGTAGTTCCGGTGTTGTTAAACCGGTCGGCGCCGAAAGCCAGTTCGTAAGGGACAATAAATTCGACCCTCGCTCCTTTATTCAGGTAACCCATCATTTCGTCCCAACCTCTGACGTAATGGTCGGCGCTTTTGTACACAAAGCGGTATATGGAGTCGTTTTGGGAAACACGAGAACTTCCCAGCAAAATGCCGAAAAGATTGAAAGTGTCGAAAACTATGGAAAGCGTATCGCCCGAACGGGGATAGTCGCCCACGCCATGCTCTTTGAAATAGTAAAAAACGCCCAATTCGGTAGTGTCGATCTTATATTTACCGCCAGCCTCTATTTTTGCCAAATATTTTTCGATATCTATCTTTTCTCTTGCTTCCGCAAAAATTTCTGCGTCGGAGGAGGCGTCTTCGCTGGAACATGCTGCAAACATGATCGTTACAGCTATCATAAAGAATTTTTTAAAACAAAACCTTTTCATTTTTCTTTCGTTAATCGTTTCTGTTCAATAGATGCAGATAATTGGGCAAAAGTTGCGTGAAGAAATCCAAAGTTTCGCTTAATTTTAATTTTGTTTCACCGCCGGCAGCGTTCAGGTGTCCTCCTCCGCCAAAATGATTTGAGGAAAACTCATTGACAGGAAAGCTTCCTTTCGAGCGAAACGAAATTTTCACATGGTCTTCTTTTTCAACAAACAGCGCACTGAAAATGATCCCTTTGATGGAAAGCGGAATATTTACAAAACCTTCGGTGTCGCCGGGTTCGAAGTTAAATTTTTTCAGCTCTTCGAGGGTTATGCTGATGTAGCCGACGCTGTATTCGGGCAGGACGACCATTTTTTCGAGCAGGCAATATCCCATCAGGCGCATGCGTTGCGTCGAAAAATTGTCGTAAATCCGTGCGTGTATTTCTTCGGCGTCAATGTCGAATTTCATCAATCCCGACAAGACTTTGTACAAGTTAGGACGCGAGGTGCTGTGGCTGAACGAGCCTGTGTCGGTCATGATGCCGGCATATAAAACCCGAGCGGCTTGCGTGTCGAGAAAACGGGAGAGCCCGGCAGCTTCGATAAAGTCGTAAACCAGTTCGCAGGTAGAACTGTACTCGGGACGCGAAATGGAAAAATCGGCGAATTGCGCGGGGCATGGATGATGGTCGATCATCACCTTTTTCCCCGTGAAAGCATCGATGGTTTTTTCCATATATTTTGTTCGCCTGATATCGTTGAAATCGACACAAAACATCAACTTGCTTTCATTGATGAATTTTTCGGCCTGCTTTTTTTTTCGTTGGAAATTTACGATTTTAATATTGCCGGGCATCCATTGCAAAAAATCGGGATAATCGTTGGGCGAGATTATTTTGGCGGAGTGTCCCATGTTGGTAAAAACAACGCCCAAAGCAACCGCCGAGCCAATGGCGTCGCCGTCGGGGTTGGAGTGAGGCACAATGGTTATGCTTTGCGCAGGCTCCAACAATTCAACAATATTTTTAACAACTTTGTCCAAACTCCCGAAATTAAGGCACAAATATATGAAAAACTATCCGCCGCTAGGAAACTTCGCGGCAAGTAAAAAATTTTATTATATTGCGATTTCAACATAATTGAAAAATGTATGGCAGGAAATATCACACTCACAATGGTTAAGCCCGATGCTGTGGGGAAAAACCAGATTGGCGCCATCCTGAAAATGATAAATGAAGCTGGATTCAGGATTAGGGCGATGAAATATACGTGGCTGACGGTTGAACAGGCGGGTTTATTCTATGCGATTCACAGTGAAAAACCTTTTTTTGACGAGTTGGTCGGGTTTATGACTTCGGGACCTGTTGTGGCCGCGCTCCTTGAGAAAGAAAATGCCATTGCCGACTTCCGCACGCTGATTGGCGCTACCAATCCGGCAAACGCCGCGCCCGGAACCATCAGAGCCCTGTTTGCCGAAAGTCTGCAAAACAATGCGGTGCACGGCTCCGACAGCGACGAAAACGCCATTGTCGAAAGCGATTTTTTCTTCTCCCGACTGGAACGTTTCTGAAACCGCCCACGAATGTAAAAATCGTCGGCAGATGTTTTTCATCCCATTGCCGACGATTTTTGTATTGTTTTACATCCAGTTTTTATTCGCCCACTTCTACCTGACGCTTGAAAACTGTTTCGAGCGAAATAAATGTTTCCGTTCGAGAAACGCCTTCTATTTCCTGCAAACGACTATCAATCAGCTTTTTCAAATGGAAATTACTTTTCGTTTGCACTTTGATAAAGATGGCGTATTCGCCCGTAGTATAATGACATTCAACAATTTCGGGAATTTTCCCCAACTCTTAAACCACCCTCTTGCTAAAGTTGGCTTTTTCGAGGTGGATTCCCATATACGCCGTTGTATTATATCCCAGTTTTTGCGGGTTGAGAATGAATTCGCTGCCGGTAACAACGCCCATATTCAGCAACCGTTGCACTCTTTGGTGGATAGCTGCCCCGGAAACGCCGCATTCGCGAGCCACTTCGAGAAATGGTATTCGTGCATTTTTCGTTATTAGTTTCAATATTTTTTCATCCAACGAATCAATATCTGCGGCCGACTCCTGATAAGAATCATTATTGCTCATATTGGCTATTTTATGGTTTTCTTACAAATTGTTCTACTTGTTCGCAAAAATACTATAATTTTAAAGATACACTCCTTTTGCGAATGTAAATTGTAAAAATTTGTGTTTCCTTTCCAATTTTTAGCAAATGGGCCCGGCCTGCCGCTTTTTCGTCAATTGCCCTTAAATTCAGGCAGATGTATGCTGATTTGCGCTCCTAAATCAATTTCAAGAATTGGAAAGCTGAGCTTTTAAATTTTTACAGAAGATGAATTCCGTGTTTTGTGCATTGCGCAATCATTTCATCTGGCCATATACTCGACTGTATTTCGCCAATATGCGCTTTGCGCAGAAAATACATGCAAAGGCGCGATTGTCCTATTCCGCCGCCAATGGTTAGCGGCAATTCGTTGTTGAGTAGCTTGCGGTGCCACATTAGCTTACCGCGTTCTTCTTCTTTTCTGATTTTCAACTGCTCTTGTAACGATTTTTGATCTACCCTGACGCCCATCGACGAAATTTCAAACGAACGTTCGAGTATGGAATTCCAGATGACGATGTCGCCATTGAGACCTTTGTATCCGGGTTTCGAAGGTGTAGACCAATCGTCGTAGTCGGGTGCGCGGCCATCGTGGATTTCGCCGTTGGGCATTTCTCCGCCAATTCCGATGATAAATATGGCGCCATGCTCTTGGGCTGCTCTGTTTTCGCGCTGGCGCGACGTCAGTTCCGGATATTGGGCGGCCAGATCCTCAGAGTGGATAAACGTAATGTTTTCAGGAAGTTGCGGCGCAATATCGGGATAATATTCATGAACCAGATTTTCGGTGCGGATGAGCGCCGAATAAATTTGCCTGACAATTTTTCTCAGGAAATCGATGTTTCTGTCATCGGCAGAAATCACACGTTCCCAGTCCCATTGGTCAACATAGAGCGAGTGAATATTGTCCAATTCTTCGTCGGGACGGATGGCGTTCATGTCGGTATAAATGCCGTATCCCATGGGAATTTTCAACTCGGCCAGCGCCATTCTTTTCCATTTCGCCAGCGATTGTACAATTTCGGCCTGTGCATCGTCCATCTCCTTTATAGGGAACGAAACAGGGCGTTCGACACCGTTCAGGTCGTCGTTAATGCCCATGCCTTTTTTTACAAACAGCGGCGCGGTAACCCTGCGCAGCTTCAACTCCGACGACAAATTTATCTGAAAAAAATCCTTAACAAGTTTAATGGCTTGTTCAGTCTGCGTAATATCCAAAACCGAACTGTAATTTTTAGGAATAAATAATTGCATGGCGTTTTGATTCTATAAATTTTATTTCTGTGCGAAAATAAACTAAATTTGTCAAAATGACTGAATTTTTTATCCTTTGTTATCAATTTGTTTTGCAATAGCTTCTATTGTGTCATTTTGAACAAGCTCACGTCGTTTTTCGGAAAAAAATTCGGATTCGCAACCGACTTTGTGACAGGATGTCCCAAAAAATATTCTGAATTAGCTAAAAGTTTTTACTTTTGGAAAATCACTCAACAACTGAAAGTCTCACAATTCGGTTTACTGAGTTTTTCAAGTCTATTCCGTTAAATTTAAAAAGTTAGTTATGAAAACATTGATTTTAATTTTGGGTATTATGATTGTTTCACAAACCATTTCGGCGCAAGACATTACGCTTCCCAAACCGAAGAAAACCGGCGGCATACCGCTGATGGAAGCGCTGAGCAAACGCTCGTCGCACCGAGAATTCAGCAAGGAAGAGATTGACAACCAGACATTATCAAATCTGCTTTGGGCGGCATGGGGCTACAATCGCGAAGGTATGCGCACGGCGCCGTCGGCAAACAACAAGCAATGTATCGATTTATATGTGGTGAAAAAATCGGGCGCTTACCGCTACGATGCTCTCAACAATAAATTGATTCAGGTCAACTCGGAAGATGTGCGCAAAAACGCAGGCAAACAGGAGTTTGTGTGGGAGGCACCGCTAAACTTTATTTATGTGGCCGACAAGGAAAAAGGTGGATGGCCCCAAACCGATTGCGGATTTATTGCGCAAAATGTATATCTGTTTTGCGCGTCCGAAAATTTGGTAACCGTAGTCCGCGGATTCTTCGATGTCGATGATGTGAAAAAAGCTTTAAAACTGAAAGACAACCAGGAAACCATCCTGACGCAAACTATCGGAAAGAGAAAATAATTCCAAAGCGTCTACTGGAATATCTGTGGATGATTGTCAATATTTTACAATCGGAGTGGGCGATTTGGAACAATTCGTTATGATTTGTATGTCAATAGAATACAATTCAAAAAACGCTTTTATCTGTTAAGACATTAACGGTAAATGTCCTAACTTTATATGAAGGTTAATTCTCAATTTCCAGATGTGTCGCCCAGTAGAAAAAATAACGCCGAACAAACCGGAGGCTGTATCAAAAGCAAAAATCTTTTACCACAAGGTTCACAAAGGGTTTTCGCAAAGAGCACAAAGGCTTGAATATCAACACACATTTGATTGGCACCCGAAATCCACAGAGAATCAGTATTTGTCAAAAAACAGGGACGAAAGGCGATTTGTTACACATATCCGGTTCCTGCCGGGGCTTCCGATTCCATCTCCGTCAATCCCGAAACGATCAACGCTTGCGCGGCAATGTAGGTCACCATTATCAGAAAGCCTGCATGTGCGAATGTGTGAACAAAGGAATTGACAGCCAGCAGCGTATCGGAAATGACAAAAAGTAAGGAGCCGATAAATACCAATCTGAAGCTTTTGTTGCTGCCGGCGTTTTTCCGATTCAGCGCGGCGAGGCTCATAATAAGAATCACCGCGGCATACAGCGCTACTGCCAGATAGAGAATGCCGCTTAAATTTGGAAAAACAATACGATAGAGAACCGCACCATACAGGGCGAATGGCAGGAAAAGCCACGGTTTGCCTGCCAGACAGGATTTTGCCGCCATTCTTTTGCGTTGTGTATGGAATATGGAGATGTAGAAAATATGCGCTGTCAGAAACGAAAGCAATCCTCCGAGGAAGAAAAAGTCGCCGTGTATCATCAGGGCAATGTCGCCAATCCATGAGAAAAGCAACGCCAACAAAACCGATTTCCTGTCGGCGGCTGTCTTTCCTGTTTTGCGCAGGAAATAAAGGCTCAACGACGGAATGATCAGCGGCTTGGCGATGATACCAAGAATGTGAACATTACACACTTCGCCCACTAAATCGGCAAAGGAAATGAGAAGAAAAAGGATGACGGATATTTTTGTTTTCACAATCGGCAACTTTTTCCACAAAACCGACCGACATTTAGCATCAGTAGCACTCTTCCTGCTCAAGATAGTTGGCAACATAATCTTTCACACCCTCTTCGAGTTCTGTAAAAGGCTTGTGATACCCGGTTTCCCTGAGTTTTTTGATGTCGGCTTCGGTGAAGTACTGGTATCTGTTTCGCAGGTCGCCGGGGGTATCCACAAATTCGATATCAGTATTAACATTCATGCTTTCGAAGACGGCGCGCGTGAGGTCGAGGTAGCTGCGTGCTTTTCCCGTTCCCACGTTGTAAATTCCCGGCGGCCTTTGTTTTTCGAGAAAATAGAGCATTACATCCGCGATGTCGTCAACATGGGTGAAATCGCGTTTCTGTTCGCCGTCTCTCACATCTTCGCGATGCGATTTGAAGAGTTTCATGCCACCGGTTTGCCTGATGGTATTGTAGGCGTGCAATACAACGGACGCCATTCTGCCCTTGTGGTATTCGTTGGGCCCATAGACGTTGAAAAATTTGAGCCCAGCCCAGAAATCCGGCGTTTTCTTTTGTTTCAGCACCCACACATCGAAATCGTGCTTCGACCAAGCGTAAAGGTTCAGCGGCTTGAGGCTTCCTATACCTTTGTGGGAATCGGAAAAACCATGCTCTCCGTTTCCGTATGTAGCTGCCGATGAGGCGTAAACCAAGGGAATATTCGACTCGGTACAAGCATTCCACAGTTTCTGCG
>WRIQ01000005.1 GCA_009782655.1 Prolixibacteraceae bacterium | reverse complement strand
TCGGTATAATAAGGCTCTTCGCCGCATAAAAAATAAACCGGGTGATAAATTTTATTTTTCAGCTCCTGAATAATCTGTTCGAAATCCACGTTTTAAAATTTTAGATGTTTTACCGACTGCCCGTTGTTTTTTATTTCGAGCAATGAATCTATTCCGATATTGATGTGATTTTCAACATATAACGATGAAACTCTTTTGTCGCTTTCTTCGGTTTTCACGCCGGTCGAAATCATGGGCTGGTCGGAAACCAGCAGCAACGCCCCCGAAGAAATCTGGTTAGCAAATCCAACGATGAAAATGGTTGCCGTTTCCATATCGACGGCCATGGCGCGGGTTTTTGCAAGATATTTTTTAAACCGGTCGTCGTATTCCCACACCCTTTTGTTGGTTGTAAAAACCGTTCCAGTCCAGTAATCCTGCTGTTTTTCGCGAATCACGTGCGACACGGCCCGTTGCAGGTTAAAGGCGGGCAGCGCGGGAATTTCGGGCGGCAGGTAGTCGTTCGACGTTCCGTCGCTGCGGATGGCGGCAATGGGAAGTATCAAATCGCCCAGTTTGTTTTTCGATTTCAGTCCGCCGCATTTCCCAAGGAAAAGCACTGCCTCGGGATGAATAGCGCTCAACAAATCCATGACGGTGGCGGCATTGGGACTGCCCATTCCAAAATTTATAATGGTAATTTCATTGGCGCTGGCATTGGGCATCGTGCGGTCAAGCCCGATTATGGGAACATCGAAACGTTGGGCAAACAGCTCGACATATAACTGAAAATTTGTCAGTAAAATATATTTCCCGAATTCATTTAACGGCCGCCCGGTGTATCGCGGCAACCAGTTTTCAACAATTTCTTCTTTTGTTTTCATGCAGTATGTATGATGAAATAATTAACTTCGTCGGATCAATCCAGAACTGACACAAAAATAGTAATTTGAATCGGGATACCATGCATAAACTCAATTTGCCGGATTTTGGTTTTCGCATCAGCGATGAGGGCAGCCAGACCCGCATTTTTGATCAATTCAGGCGCAAATGGGTGGCGCTCACACCCGAAGAATGGGTGCGCCAGCATATGTTGCGCTACATGGCCGATTTCAAAAATTATCCCCGCGCATTGATGGCTGTGGAGAAAAAAGTAGATGTCAACGGACTTTCGCAACGTTTCGACCTTCTGATTTATAACCGTCGGGGCAAACCACTGCTGATCGCCGAATTCAAATCGCCCGATGTGAAAATCGACCAACGTGTTTTCGACCAGATGATTCGCTACAACACCCGGTTGCTGGCTCCATTAGCGCTGGCCTCAAACGGCATGAACCATTTTATTTGTAAACTCGATTTCGAAAACCATTCGGCAGAATATCTTTCTGAAATTCCTGATTATCTGTCGATTCAACATTTCGGATAATCCGGCAAATTGCATGGGACAATCCAAAGAAAAAGAGATTCCTCACTTCTGATGAAGCGGGGAATCTCTTTCATGTTATTCATTTTCGCTGCCGGAGCAAACTTTCGGAAACCGACAATAGTTGTTGGCTACGGCCTCATCAACATATGTGTAGGCTGTCAATCCAGTCCGGTTAAAATTTTTTGCCGGTAACGTTCGACTTCGAGCTTTTCAACGATTTAACGCTTAAACTGGTTTTATAAAATAGATTTGTTGAATGCAAGCCAAGCTGTGACGAATATTTGAGGTGCTATAATCTTAGTTTTACCCTTTTTCAGTTCATCAGAAGTTATAAAATACAATTTGTTTTTATCATCCAAGACACCTAACAGTTGTAAATCGCCTACTACATGGTTGTGTAGGCCATTGCGCTTAAGATAGAGCGTACAAATTTTTTGTGCTGCATCGGGAAATGCCGGAGTTCCGTCAAAATTTATGGAATTGGCGAACTCATGTTTGCCGCTCCATATATGACTATCCACGATAACTATATTGTCAGGAGAGACGCCCGACTCTTTGCCAATCAGCAAAGGTAACGTATTTACAAAGTCATTGAGTTTTTCTTCTCCCAAAAATTTTGCCATGGTTCCCAGTCCGATGAAAGCATATACTTTTTTATCGTTACTTGTTTTATTACGGTTGAAAAGTTTCATTTCAGTTCCATTTTTTCCTGCGCTTACGGCTTTGCAGATCTTGCCTCCGTTGTTGCAAACATTCAAACTGTCAACGCTTGCCGGCAACGTTCGACTTCGAGCTTTTCAACGATTTAACGCTTAAACTTTGCTTTTCGGAACTGTTTTTCAGTTGTGCGGACACCATTTTATTGGTTGAAATATCGACTGTCACAGTTTTATGTCCGCCGGGCAAAACAGTCAAAGTGGCGCCTCCGGTTGCAATTACATCTTCGTTAACGTCGAAAGTTCCCCAGCTAAGTTCTGCATTTCTCATTTCCAGAAGATAAATGGAATTATAAAAACCGGTATAGTCCGAATCTACTTCAAATCCATCATATAGTGGTTCTTCTATCAAAACCGATTTTTCGGCGATAACATCGTAATAGTAGTTCGATATTTCCAGCATGTAACCGATATATGCGATCTTTTTGTCGGTTACATTTTTGAAGAGAAAATTAATGAGGGCGCCCGGCGATTCGGTTTCTATCGTAATTTCCTTGTCGTTATTTACGTTCATTGTGCTTATGTGAACGCCCAGCATTTTATAGTGATATCCGATGTATCCCAAATCGTCGATGGTAAATTCCTCAAGCAAGGAGCTGTTTGCAAATTCCCAACATTCGAAGATTACTCTTCCGTTTCGTGTTTCCACAATGTCGGCGGTAGCCACAATTGTATAAATTCCCGGCTTAACATCAACGGCAAAATCGGCATATTCGGCAAAATTGGCGGTCAGCAAGGTTTCGCTATAGTAGAGTTTACCTTTGTTGTCGTAGAGGTATATATTGACTCTTACCGGCGAGCCGTCGTCGACAGCGCCATTGGGATAAATATAGTCGCCGTTAGGATCCGTGATGTTTTCCACCAGAGAATAGTTGTCAACTCTTATCTTTAACATAGGGTCGTGGTCTTTTTTCGAGCACGCTGCAAAAAGGATAACAAAAGCTATCGATAATAAAGCAGTAATCATTTTCTTGGTTGTCATAGTACAAAATTTTTGATGAATGATAATGCGAAGATACGTTATTTACAGATTGCAAATACCCCATTTATGGGACGGCTTTATATTGATCATAAACAGAAAGGAGCGATAAATTTATACTTTTCCAAAACAAGTCTGATATTCAATGTGTTAGCGTTTAAAAACTTGTGAGATAAAAACTTATCAATTGAAATTCATACAGTTTGAAGAAAACTATCTGTTGTTTTTTTGTGGTTTGGCCGATTTTGAATCCCACGTGTCGAGATTGTCTTCGTCGTTAAAATCATCATAGATAGATAGCTTTCTTTTTGAACTTTTTTCTTTTTTTGCAGGGCCCGGCGCGGCTATTCTCTTTTCAATTTTATCGGCCTTTTCATGATGTACCGGTTTAGAAAAATCGCGTTTCATTTTACAAACAAAATAAATTAAAAAACAGTGTTAATTAAAATTTTAAAAGTTACTAAGTCGTTATCGCATTGCCTTTTCAGGCCTTTTGATAACACGCCAAATATAAAAACAAAATTCAAACGGTGCGATTCGTTGTGAATTTTTATGCCGAAATAATATTTTATTCTGTCGGCAGCAAAATTATACCGGCCGCAACACGTTTATAATCTGTAAATCGAGGCGATATTTTTTGCAGCAACAATGCAGTCATGGTGAAAAAATGCACATACAAGTTCTTGATTATTATCTTGTTGATGATGATAATTTCCTATGCATCCGCTCAAAAAAGCGGACAGGCAGGTAAATATCTCGAAAATGCAAAAAAATATTTTGTGGAACGCGAATGGGATAAAGCCGTCGAATGGGCAGAAAAGAGTTTGAAATCGGCTCCCAACTCACTGGAAGTCATTTTGTTGTTGGCCGATATTTACAAGGAGACTGATCGGCCTGAAAAAGAAATTTCCTGCCTTCAAAAAGCATTGCAGCAGGAAGGAGCGCCGTCGCTGGTACATTACAGGCTGAGCGAAGCCTATTTTAGCTTGGGAAGATATGAAGAATCGCTTGCTGTGATTGAAGACTATCTGGATAAAAATCCTGCCGCCGCCCTTGTTGCCAAAGCGGAACGAATACGAGCCAATGCACAGTTCTCGATCAAAGCCGTAAAAAATCCCGTCAGGTACGATCCGCAGCGCCTGAGCGAAAATGTAAATTCGCAATATAGTGAATATTGGCCGTCGCTCACCATCGACGGTAATACGTTGATTTTCACAAGATTGGTTCCGGTTGGCAACGGACGTTCCTTTTTACAGGAAGATTTTTTCATGAGCCGTTTCCAAGACGGCGGCTGGCTCAAAGCGCTGCCTGTTGCCGAACTAAATTCAGAACTGAACGAAGGCGCCCAAACGCTCTCCGCCGACGGAAAGCTGATTTTCTTTACGCTGTGCAATCATCCCGACGGAGAAGGGAGTTGCGACATCTGGTTTTCGCATTTTACCGACGGGAAATGGTCTGCACCACGCAATGCAGGCGCTCCGTTGAATACGCAATATTGGGAGGGGCAGCCGTCGTTGTCCTCTTTTGGCGACATTTTATATTTCTCCAGCAACAGACCCGGCGGACGCGGAAATAAAGATTTATGGAGCATCGTCCTGAAAGGGTGGAACGCAGCCGGATATCCCCTTTGGGGCGAACCTGTCAATCTGGGCGACAGCATCAATACCCCCGGCGACGAAATATCGCCTTTCATCCATTCCAACGGAAACGATCTGTTTTTCGGCTCCGATTATTGGCCGGGACTTGGCGGTTTCGACCTGTTCCGTTCGCGTCGTAATCCGGACGGCATCTGGTCCAAGGCCGAAAATCTCGGCTATCCGGTCAACACTTCCGGAAACGAGCAGGGGCTGATAATCGACCGCACGGGAAAAACCGCATTCACGGCTTCCGACCGCTTTGGCGACACAGGAATGGATATTTATACCTTCGACGTGGACGAAGCGCTCAAACCGGAGCCGGTGACCTACATTCGCGGAAAGATTGTGGACAAAAAAACCGGAATGCCGGTGCCCGCGCGGGTCAAACTGCTGAACCTCGATAAGGGAAAACCCGTGGAAACCTTATTAGACGCCGACAACGTGGGCGCTTTCATGGTCATCCTGCCGGTAGGCGGCCGGTTCGCCTTTCATGTTGGAGAGGAAGGATATCTGTTCTATTCCGAGAATTTCGATGTGGAAGCTACAGCCGACAATTCGCCTGTTTTTCGAACCATCGAACTGGAACCCGTGGAAGTGGGGAGCACAACAAATTTGTATAATATCTTCTTCGAAATCGATGCTTACGCCATTCTTCCTGCATCGGAACCCGAGCTGATAACATTGGTGAAATTTTTAGAGCAGAATCCTTCGCTGAAAATCGAAATTCAAGGTCATACCGACAATGTGGGAACCGAAACATACAATCAAGAATTGTCGGGCAGGAGAGCTGCTTCGGTAGCTGCTTTTCTGGAAGAACACGGCATCAACAGCGCGAGGCTCTCAACAAAAGGATATGGATTTTCGGTTCCCATATTTTCCAACGAAACCGCAGAGGGACGCGCCCGCAACCGCCGGACAACCATCCTTATTACCGGAACCGAATAATTTTCGCAACGTCGGTAAACTTATCTGCTGTTATGCCTCGGCGCAAAGCAGAATGTTTGATCTCTTTTGTCAATGGCCTGCGCCATTCGATTTGTTCAAACAACAACAATCAATTCGTTTTTGCAGAATCCTGAGCGGCTTTTTCCCTGTCGGATTTTATGTCGGCAATCATGTCCAACTGGATATTTATCTTGTTGTTCTTATCCTGATCCTTAAAATTCATGGAGTATATCATAGCTTCGAGTTGCCTCACATAGTTTCTTTTATCCATGCTGGGTGCATACACATATCCTTCAGCGATCACCACCCTTTTGTTGTAAGCATCCAATTCGGCCAGCATAACGAAGGGGCCGCCCATAAAATCGTTTTGTACTTTCCACAGTCCCCGCATTTCAACGGCATAGTTGGTATTGTGCTTGGTAACCTGATACAAAAGATTCACTTTCCTTTCGGTGGTCATGTAGCTTCCTTTGGTAGGGCCGGGAACATTGATTTTCAGCACACTGTCTCTCTTGTTAATCAAATAGTTGGCAGTAAAGACAGAGTCCGAATCGTAGGGAAGCCAGTAAAGCATTATCGATTGCTCTATTTTTGGCGTATTGTGCCTTATCCATATAAAATCCTTATACTCTTCGGCAACAACGAATCCCGGCGGCACATGGAGCTTAATTCCATATTTATCATATAAAGTATTATAGACGCTCGTTTCGAAATTCTTTGCATAAATGCCCATCAGCCTGTCTTTTTCGGCCTTAAGGAAATAGCCGATTATTTTCATGTAATTCTCGTTGTAAAGTTTCTCAAACTCTTCGTTGTCGCGCGCGTTAACATGAACGGTAGCTTGTGGAGCTGCCCAAACGTCGTTAATGAATATCACGCCGGGATTTTCAACAAGGGGTGAAATTTTCGTCTGAATTATGTTTCTGTTGGACTGGAAAATCTCTTTAAAAGCTTCGGGAGGAATTGAGATCAGGTTAAAAATGGGCTCGTCCTGATTCAGCGCTAATTGCGGTTGTGCAAGCGTTTCGCGGATAATCTTGCCCGGTTTTCCGTCCCACAACTGCTTGGGGATAATCACTATCACTTCGCCGGCACTGCCGGTTATCTTTTTTTTATAAACCTGATTATCATCGCATGATGCAAAAAAAATAACCGTAAAAAATAGTAAGAACAACGATCTCATAACAGAATATGTATATGTGAAATTTGAAACGTAGGGTGTTTTTAGCAAAAATCTTGCCAAAAACCGACAAATATGAAATTAAGTCCATAATTCGAGTTGCTGATTGATGAGGTTGAAAGTTCGGCGGTGCCATTGCGTGATGCCGTTCTGTACAATGGCCTGCCGATGCGCTTGTGTGGGATATCCCTTATTTTTGTTCCATGCGTAATGCGGAAACTTCTCGTGCAATTGCATCATCCGCTCGTCGCGGTGTGTCTTGGCCAGAATCGACGCTGCTGCAATCGGTTTGAAAAGGGCGTCGCCGCTTACAATGCAGGAATGGGGGATGCCAGTGGTATTCCTGAAACGATTGCCATCGATAAGCAAATATTCGGGTTTTATTTTCAGTTGCTTAACGGCGTCGTTCATTGCCTTGAAACTGGCATTGAGAATGTTTATTTCGTCAATTACCGGCGCTTCTACAAAAGCGACAGCCCAAGCCAGCGATTCATTTTCAATTATCGGGCGCAGGAGTTCGCGCTGTTTTTGGGTCAGTTGCTTGGAGTCGTTCAGCAGGGGATGCGAAAAATCGGGCGGCAGAATTACGGCGGCGGCAACCACCGCCCCGGCCAGACAACCGCGCCCCGCCTCGTCGCAGCCGGCTTCCACATATTGCCGATTCAGGTATGTTCGGAGATTCGCAGAATGTTTCTTCGCAATCATTTCAATCGGTTATTTTGCACCGAGGCAACGGTTGTTTCAATACTTTCCCACAATTTGTCGGCGCTCTTGTCCCACGAAAATTTCTTATGTTGTTCGTTTCCTCGTTCCACCAGTTTTTTTCGCAACTCTTCGTCGCTGCTGATTTTTTCCATGGCCGATGCAATTTCTTCCACATTGGCGGGATCGACGTAAACAGCGGCGTCGCCGCCCAC
Organism: Prolixibacteraceae bacterium; assembly: GCA_009782655.1. The sequence continues at coordinate 6,373 of WRIQ01000005.1, read as the reverse complement.
CTCGGGCAACGATGTGGTATTTGAACATATCACGGGTATGCTTGCTGACATGGCTTCGACCACCGGAAGCCCGAAGCCTTCGAAAAAAGGAACGAAAGTAAGCGAAAGGGCGCTTCCGAGTATTTGCCTCAACTCTTCGGTAGAAATGCGTCCCGTGAAAATCACATCCTGTCGATGCTGCATCCAGCTCCAGACATCGTATATGGTTCCGGTTTTAAACATTTGACCACCCACGACAACCAACTTCTCCGCCAACCCGGTTTTGCTTTTATAGCGGTCGAAAGCTTCGAGTAGCCCTTCCACATTTTTGCGTGGATGCAATGCCCCGATGAATAGAAAATAGGGCTGCCCCTGCGTGTATTTATTGCGTGTTTCCCTGATTTCCTCCAGCGGCAGCGCCGTGAACATGGTGTTGCTTCCACTGTAAACTACATCGATGTTATCGGGATTCAGGTTGAAACTTTTGGCAATATCATTTTTGGAATAATCCGACACGGTTGCCAGCCGGTGGGCCCGCCGTGCAAATTTCGGGAAATAGTGATTGTAATAATAGGACGTAAACAGGGGCAAATCCTTGGGACGATGGAAGAAATTAATATCGTGGATAACGGCGAGCTGGGGTACATTCGTGCGTAACGACAAATATCCGTCGGGACTCAGAAAAATGTCGGCTTTATATTTTTTTAATATCTTGGGAATGCGACAGTTGAACCAATAGTGCCACAGGATCGGGTGGCGTGTAGGCGGCCCAAGGACTATCGGTTTCACATTCCCCGAAAAAATGAAACTGCTGTCGTAAGGTCTGTCAAACAGGAAAATAAACTCGTGTTCCGGATGGTCTCCGGTGATGCGCCTGAGCGTTTCATAGGTAAACCAACCGATGCCTTCGAATTTGTTTTTCAGAAGAAGCCTTGTATTGACAGCTATAACCATTTGCGTAAATTTCTTATAAACGATAAATATAACAAAATTGCGCAAATTATTATACATTTAACGCCGAATTTTAGGAAAAGCAGCTAAAAAAACGAGTTTTGAAACGTAAATTTGTTACCAACCTGATATTGCTTGTTATCCTCAATCTGCTGATAAAGCCTTTTTGGATTTTCGGAATCGACAGGGTGGTGCAGAATGTGGTGGGCGCCGAAAGTTACGGAATGTATTTCGCTTTGCTCAATTTTTCGTGGCTGCTCAATATTCTCCTCGATGTAGGTATCACCAATTACAACAACCGCAACATTGCCCGGCACCGCTTCCTGCTGCAAAAGCATTTACCCAACATTGTGGGGCTACGGCTATGGCTGGCTGTGGGGTATGCCGCTGTCTGTTTCGGAACTGGCGCTATAATTGGGTACGACAGCGTGCAACTTCATCTTTTAATTTTCTTGGTTATCAATCAGTTTCTGGTGTCGTTCACACTATATCTCCGCTCAAATCTGAGTGCGCTGATGTATTTTCGAACCGACAGCCTTTTGTCGGTACTCGACCGAACATTTATGATTATCATATGCAGCATATTGCTGTTCACAAACATCACCGGCGGCGTCTTTCGCATCGAGTGGTTTGTGTATGCGCAAACGGCGGCTTACGTCCTGACGGCGCTGATCACACTGGCCATCCTGATCTCCAAAACCGGACGTTTCTCCATCAAATCCAACTGCCGATTTTCGCTTGTCTTTCTGAAAAAATCATATCCCTATGCGCTGTTAATCCTGCTGATGGCGTTTTATAACCGCATTGATTCGGTGTTGCTGGAGCGTCTTCTACCCGATCCGACAGGAAAACAGGAAGCCGGAATTTATGCGCAGGCATTCAGGCTTTTCGATGCTGTTTCCATGTTCGGGGCTTTGGTTGCCGGACTTCTGCTGCCTATTTTTGCCCGCATGATAAAAAAGAGGGAACCCATTGAACCCATCATTGAATTGTCGGTTTCGTTGCTGTTTGTGCCGTCGGTTATTGTCGCCGTTTCGAGCCTGCTCTACAACCACGATATCATGGGCTGGCTCTACCACTCGCACATCAACGATTCGGCAAATATTTTCGGACTGCTGATGGTCGGGTTCACGGGCGTCTGCATGACCTACATTTTCGGGACGTTGCTCACTGCCAGCGGAAGAATCAGGGAACTTAATATAATGGCCGCCTGCGGAATGGTTTTCAATGTGGCTATAAACCTGTTGTTAATTCCGCATTTTCAAGCATTGGGCGCCGCCACCGTAAGCATGCTCACACAGTTGTTGACAGGAGTAGCGCAAATTGTCATTTCCATTCGCCTGTTAAAGTTAAAAATTCAAAAAAAATACATTTTGAAACTACTTTTATTTATTGTAATTATTGTAATTTTAGGTTTTCTTTCGAATTTGACAGACAACAGGATTGCAGGGTATTGTGCGTTGATTTTGACGAGTTTATTAATCGCTTTTGCAGCGAAATTGATTAATTTGCGCGATTTATATGGCATTATTACCGACAAAGAATGAACAAAAAACCGTCGATAAAAGAGCTTCACGACAGCGATAAGTTTGAATTGATCGCTGAGGTGGAATATTCGCGAATCAAAGATTTTGTTTTGAAATTTCTTTTCGAAGACAAAAAAGTGGTTCCCGCATATATGGTCTACCAAATGGTGATGTTCATTGTTGGGCTGTTTTTTTTTACACGCGGCATTGTATTCGCATTGCGGGGCTCCCCGATTTTCTTGTTGGTTTCTTTCGTTGGCGTCGTTTTCAGTATATCTTTTCTGGTAGCTTTCCATGAGTTGTTGCACGGAATTGTCCAAAAATTCTGTGGCGCTCCCAAGGTTTCTTTCGGGCGCGTTCCCGGCAAATATATCTTTTACTCCGAAGCCGATAAATTTGTATGGGGGCGCCGTCAATATACGCTGGTAGCACTTACGCCCCTCATCTTTGTGCAGATAATCACCTTCTTGGGAATAATCATATTTCAGGACAGCCACCTCTTTTACTTTTTCATGATGGTGATGTGCATTCACAGTTTTCTTTGCGCCGGCGACGTAGTGATGGCCACCGTATTCTACCGTTTCCCTGGTCGCAATGTTTATACTTTTGACAATCAGAAAGAAAAGAAGAGTTACTATTTCGTCGAAAAAGCGCGCACATAAACGGAAAAATAAAGTTAAAACACATCCTTTTCGAAGGTTAATAGTTGTTAACTTTATTCGAAGTTACGCGGTTTTGCATATCTTAGCGGCTTCAAATCTTGATGAGTACGTATGGAAATCAGAATAGTTAACAAGTCGGATAACGAATTGCCCTCATACAGCACAATCCAGTCGGCAGGCATGGATATTCGGGCGTTCTTGGCGGAAGATGTAGTTCTGGAACCGTTGGAAAGGAAGTTGATTCCCACCGGATTGTATGTCGAAATTCCCGACGGATACGAGGCGCAAATCAGACCGCGCAGCGGGTTGGCTATCAAAAAGGGCGTTACCGTGCTGAATACGCCGGGTACCATCGACGCTGATTATCGCGGCGAAATAGGCGTCATTCTGATTAACCTTTCAAACGAAGATTTTGTCATTAAAAACGGAGAACGTATTTGCCAAATGATAGTGGCAAGCCACGAAAAAGTGGAATGGAAACTAACCGAAAAGCTGGAAAAGACCGTTCGCGGTGCAGGCGGATTCGGGCACACAGGAAAAAAATGAATGGAATGAGAAAAACAGTCATAATAGCCATGCTTGTTTTGGCGGTAATTTTTAATGCTTGCAAAAGTGTCAAAGATGCGGTGAGGCTGGAAGAATCGCTACGTGAGATAAACGAACTCTCGTTCGAAAAAAGAGCCGAATTCGATTATATCTTTGTGGAAGCGCTGAAACAAAAAATGATAGGAAATCAGCAGCGGGCTGTCTCGCTGTTATCGACATGCCTTGAAATGGATCCCAATTCGACAGCATCCATGTACGAGCTGGCCAATATTCACATCGGCAACAGCGATTTCACCAGCGCCTCGTTGCTTCTCGAACGCGCCGTCGACATCGACAATACCAACAAATGGTACAAACTGCTTCTGGCGCGCGTTTACCAGCAGCTCAACAAAAACGAAAAAGCCATTGCGCTGTTCGACCAGTTGCTCGCAAAAGAGCCCGACAATATAGATTATATTTATATGAAAGCGCTGACGCAGGCCTCACAGGGAAAATACAACGACGCCGTGAAAACCATCAATGTGCTGGAAAATAAAATTGGCGTCAATGAACAGCTATCCATGCTGAAACAACAAATTCTTCATGACTCGGGAGACGACAAAGCTATTTTAGCCGAAATACAAAAACTTATCAACGATAACCCCGGCGAAGCCCGATACTACGGAATGCTCGCCGACGCTTATCTCGAGCAAGGCGACAAAGCCAACGCCCTGAAAAACTATGAGAAAGTGCTGCAAATGGATCCCAATAACGGGATCGTACATTTTTCGCTGTCGAATTACTATATGGAAATCGGCGATGATGTGCGTGCATTCGATCACCTGCTCAAAGGATTCGCCAGCAAGGAGGTGGATGCGGAAACAAAAATGCAGCTTATTCTCCTCTGCATGGAAAGAAGGGAAGAGTATAAAATCACCGACGAAAAAGTGGAAGAACTGATAAAAATTTTAGTCGGGACAAACCCCGACGATTTCAGGGTTTACACCATTTACGCCGATTTTCTGATACGACAGAAACGTTACGATGAAGCGCGTACGCAATTGGGAGAGACAATGAAAATGGGCGTGAAGGATTATATACTTTGGGAACAGCTTCTCTATCTCGACAATCAGTTGGAAGACTGGCAGGCCATGTATAAACACACAAGGGAGGGCATCGAGGTTTTTCCCAACTTGCCGCAAATGTACTTTTTCCATGCCCTCGCCTGCGTGCAATTAGAGAAATACGACGAAGCCATCCAAATCAGCGAAGAAGGGTTGATGTATGTGGTCGACGACCCCGAAATGGGTGGACAACTGGCGTTCATAAAAGGCGAAGTATATTACAAACAGGGAAAACTCGATCAGGCGTTCAAAATTTTTGACGAAGCGCTGCAGAAATATCCTGCCAATTATGTGGGAATGAACAACTATGCATACTATTTATCGCTGGCAAACACCGACCTTGACAAAGCCGAAAGACTGATTCTGCAAGTAATAGAGAAACTTCCCGACAATTCGACCTATTTGGATACCTATGCATGGGTTTTGTTCAAAAAGAAAGACTATTCGCTGGCGCGTTTCTATCAGGAAGCAGCCCTGAAAAAGGATACCGAAAACAATCCCACCTTGCTAGAACACTACGGCGACATTTTGATTATGCTCAACAGAACCGACGAAGCTGTTACCTACTGGCAAAAAGCCAAAGAACTGGGCGGCAATTCGGAAACGCTTGATAAAAAAATTGCCGCAAAACAATATATCGAGGAGGAATAAAGAATTTGTCAAACAGAAAAATGACTATATTGTGAGGTTAAAAAAAATCACGTCATGACAAAAATTAACAGACGTAACTTTATCAAAACCGGTGTAGCCGGTGTGGCCGGGCTTACGGTGGCAAGTTCGGGAATAGTCAGCATGGGATGTTCGGCGGCGCCATTGACTGTCGACCGGGTGAAACTGGGGAAATCGGGACTTACCGTTTCGCGCATCGCCATGGGAACCGGCACGGTGGGTTACAATAAATCCTCGAACCAAACACGGCAAGGAATGGAGGCCTTCGTAAAAATGGCCCATCATGCCTACGAAAAGGGAATCCGGTTTTTCGACATGGCCGACGGCTATGGCTCCATGCCTTTCGTAGGCGAAGCCATGAAATCGCGGCCGCGGGAAAAGGTGACGCTGCTCTCAAAAATATGGACGTACCCCGACGGTTCCGACCGCAACGAACCGGTGAAAAATATCATCGACCGCTTTTTGAAGGAAACAAGCGTCGAATATTTTGATATTCTGCTGATGCACTGCTTGACCGATGGCAACTGGGACAAAACACGAACGCATTACATGGAAGGGTTTTCGCGGGCTAAAGAAGCCGGAATCGTAAAAGCTGTGGGCGTTTCGTGCCACAACTGGGATGCGATGGTCACAGCCGCCGAATCGCCATGGGTAGATGTGATTATGGCACGAATCAACCCTTTCGGAACACTCATGGACAACACGCCTGAGAAAGTTAGCGAGCTGCTCGCCAAAATCCGGAAAAACGGCAAAGGCATTGTGGGAATGAAAATTTTCGGTGAAGGAAAACATGTGAGCGACGACGAACGCGAACAATCCATACAATATGCAATCAACGCGGGAAGCATTCACAGCATGACCCTTGGCTTCGAAAAAATCGAACACATTGACGACGCTGTCGAAAGGGTGATGCGTGCCATAAAAACAAAAAAATAAC
>WRIQ01000004.1 GCA_009782655.1 Prolixibacteraceae bacterium | reverse complement strand
GGTTATTCCGCTGTTTTACGGGCTGATCATTTACTTTGTATCTCTGATTATCCGCATAATTCAGAAGCCGAAGATCTGAAAACTCCTCATGTTTCTCGACAGGTTGGAAGTAATGTTCCACAATTGGAATCAGTCTCCACTGCATTGTACCGCGCTTTCGCCGCTTTCACACAACGGCAATATTGAAGACCACAGTCGGAATGATGTATCAGTATTTTTATTGTAACGCTATGCTGGCAGGATGGGACAAGAGCAATGACAGGCGATTTGTTATTGTATCTCCATACCAAAGGCGCTTTTATTCTCCTGAAGAAATTTTCTTCCTGTATTTGAACTTTTAAAGTTGCAGTCACTTGTTGAATCTATCCCCTTAAAAAGCCGTGCGCTTTCCCGAATATTTCGCTATATTTGTGTGTTTTTAACCTAAAAGTTATTTTTTCATGATACGATTTTTAAACAAAAGATTGGGGATGTTGATGCTGGTCGTTTTATTCATATCGGCAAATGTATTTTCGCAGACCTACACCTACCAGCCATACAAGACTAATGTTAAACCGGTGAAAAATGTGATTGTCATGATTCCCGACGGCACTTCCATAGGCATTGTTTCGGCGGCTCGCTGGTACAAAATTTATAACGGCTTGGGCGACAACCTCCACATGGATCCCTATATCTGCGGGACGGTGAAAACATATTCGTCTAACGCGCCCATCGGCGATTCGGCGCCCACCACTTCGTGTTTTATGACGGGTATGCCGCAGCAAACCGGCAATGTGGCCATCTATCCGCCTGCCGACCCCGAAAACGATTTGGTGAAGGTGGATACCGCGATGGCCTATCAGCCGTTGGTTACACTTCTCGAAGCGGCTCGGATTGAAAAAGGCAAAGCTACCGGGCTGGTTGTGACCTGCGAATTTCCCCATGCTACGCCCGCAGACTGCTCTGCGCACCACTACTCGCGTGGAAATTACAAGGAAATAGCGCCGCAAATGGCCTACCAGAATTTGGACGTCATGTTTGGCAGCGGCGTATATATCGTCACCGATGATATGAAACAACATTTTAATAATAAGGGAATTGCATACAGCGAGAACGACCCCGACGCTTTCCGAAACCTGAAAAAACCCAAAGCATGGGCATTATTTAAAGATAGCGCTGTACCATACGACCTCGACAGGGATGACGCTGAAATACCCTCCCTCGAAGAGATGACACGCAAAGCGCTCGACTTGCTGTCGCAAAACAAAAACGGCTTTTTCCTGATGATTGAGGGCAGCAAAGTAGACTGGACAGCCCACGCCAACGACGCCGGAGGATGCATTACCGAATTCATAGCCTTCGACAATGCCGTGGGAGCGGTGATGGAATTTGCCAAAAAAGAGAGAAATACAGCCGTTGTAATTCTTCCCGACCACGGCAACAGCGGGTTCACCATCGGGCGCCGCGACTTGGGAAGCTACGATAGGGCAAGCCTCGAAAAACTGTTTGGCCCGGTTTCGAAATACCGAAAAACAGCCGAAGGACTTGAAAAAATCCTCCTCAGACTGAAACCCGAAGAGGTAAGAGAAACCATAAAGGAATACACAAGCATCGAAATTACCGACGAAGAATATAAAAGTTTACTTAATTCAAAGAATTACCATGTGGAAGATTACACAAAAGTAGGCGAAAATCGTAATATGCAAGCCGTTTTGGTCGATATCATGAATCAGCGGACTTACTTTGGTTTCACCACCGGTGGGCATACCGGCGAAGAGGTTTTTCTGGCCGCTTACCATCCGAAAGGAAATATTCCCATAGGGATGAACACCAATATCGAAATTAACCATTATTTGCAGGATGCGTTAGGATTGAAGACCAAGCTCCCCGATTTGACAAAACAGGTTTTTGCAAAGCACACCGAGGTTTTCAAAGGTTTTGATCTTCAAATTGATAAAACAAAGGATTTTCCGCACCTCATCGTAAAAAAAGGCGGCAAAACGCTCGATATTCCTGCATTTACTTCGGTGGCGCTTTTGGACGGAAAACCTTTCGATATAGGCTCCGTTGTGGTTTATGTAGACAAAACGGATACTTTCTATCTGCCGAAAAAATTGGCGGAAAAGATGAAGTGACGTTCCTTGAGTTCGATGGAGGCGGACAGAGTTCTGTGAAACTCAAAAAGCGGAATCAGCTTTATGGGTTGAAGAGGCTGCAAAGTCTCAAATGGGATCAAAAGATTTAAGCGATTCCGGCATATTCTAAACATCCGCTTTCCTGAGTCCGTTCGGTTTATGGTATCCATTCATTCCGTTGCATTATGTCTGACAATCTCATATTGCCCACCGCCTTTCGTCAACGTATGGTTTCCATCCTGCGCGACGAGAGCGAAGCTTTTTTCGAATCGTTGCAAGCGAAGCCCCATGTGTCGGTGAGGATAAATCCCTGCAAATGGAACAAAGCGGTATCTTTGGAAAAAATTCCATGGAGCGGCTGGGGGTTTTATCCCGTTGAGAGGCCGTTATTCACGCTCGATCCGTGGTTTCATGCCGGTGCGTATTACGTGCAGGAGCCGGCGTCCATGTTTTTGGAGCGGGCTTTTTCGGCTATACCTGCCGACCACGGGCCGCGCCTGATTTTGGATTTATGCGCCGCCCCCGGCGGAAAATCTACGCACATCCTTTCGCTGATCAACGAAACTGACTTGCTGGTCGCCAACGAAGTGATAAAAAGCAGGGCTTCCGTTTTGCAGGAAAACATCAGCAAATGGGGTTATTCCAATGTGATGGTAACGCAAAACGATCCGCGCGATTTTGCCCGGTTGCAGGGACTTTTCGATATTGTCGTTGTTGATGCTCCGTGTTCCGGCGAGGGCTTGTTCAGAAAAGGCAGCGCTGCTGTCGGCGAATGGTCGGAAGACAATGCCAAACTTTGCGCAGCACGCCAGCGGCGTATTCTGGATGATGCGTGGGAGTGCCTCAAACCCGACGGTTTTCTCATATACAGCACCTGCACTTTCAATCCAGAGGAAAACGAAGTCAACCTGAGTTGGTTGCAAAAAGAAAAAGACGCGGCCTCAATTGCCATTCCCATGGAAGCGCAATGGAGTATAACTCCGGTGAATTTTGAAAGCATTGCAGGATACCGGTTTTATCCTCATAAGACGCGAGGCGAGGGTTTTTTTCTGGGAGTTTTGCAGAAAACGGAAAATGCTTCCACCGTCATGCGGGTTAAAACACAAGGAAAACAGGTTCCCTTTCCTGAGAGAAAAGGCGCGGCGCTGCAAAAATGGATTGCCGGAGCAGAAAAAGCAGATTTTACGGAAAGAGGAGAGGTGACGTATTATTTAAAAAACCAGCACATTGCGATGCTGAGATTTTTTGAACCGCGTCTCAACATCCTGCAGGCCGGAATGCCGATAGCCGTTGAAAAAGCGGGAAAATTGAATCCCCATCCGGCGTTGGCGCACAACATCCGTTACAACCGCGCCGCCTTCCCCGACGTTCCGCTCGACCTGAAAAATGCACTTCGCTTCATGCGCCGCGAAAACATAGCCGTTTCATGCGCCGCAAGCGACTGGGCAACCGTCAGTTTCGAAAAAATTCCCTTGGGATGGGTGAAAAACATCGGCGTGCGCGTCAACAACTATTTCCCGAAAGAATGGCGCATCAGAATGGAACTGCGCGAAATTTCGACGTTGTGGCACGATTGCGAAGCTACGGATTAAACGTATGAAGCAATTTCCGCAGATAGAAAAGCGCATAGAAAACGATTCCGAAGAAAATGATAAAAACAGCATAGTCCATTGGCTTGGAATAGCTGTTGAGGATGAGCAGTCTGCCTGCAAAAACACACGCGGCCAACGCCAGAATCAGCATGGGAATCCAGAATGTGCGATGTTGCCGGATGAAAATCATCAGCGACGACGCTATCCACACGATGCCGACGGCCATCATCACAATGCTCGAAATCAACTGGTGTTCTGAAATTTGTCGAATGCCCATCAAAATGGGAATCAGGCCGACAATTATCAATGTTCGCGAAAAACTGCGGATTATTCGTCGTTGTATGTTGCTGTTTTCAGGAATGGGAAAAGGGGAGGATCTGCGGGGTTTGCAGGCAAATTCCGACGAGAATAAATCCTGCTCAGAATGAATAAGCCGACGTTTGACGGCTTCGTTAACATAAATTTTCACAGCCTCAGGTTCGTAACGGTCTCTTATCTTCAAGGCGTCCAGAATCTCAGCGTCGTCCAAAACGGCGACTTTCTCCTCCAGTTTCTGCCAAAGGCTTTCCCTGTCTGTCATCATTTTTTCAATTTATTATCGTACGAAATTAACTTTTCGCGTCTTCTTCGCAAATTGTCGGTGAAATTACAAACATTTTATAATTTTGGCATTCCGACAACCTCAAAGCAGGAGTCGGGATTTTCGAACCGGAAAGCAAAAAATCCGGGGATCTGTTAAATAGAAGGTTTATAAACCATGAAAACGCTCAATACTCTCATCCGGTTGCAAATCCGTAATTATAAAATATCAACAATATGTACAATTTTGAATATCAGAATCCCGTAAAAATTATTTTTGGGAAAGGACAAATTTTCAAACTGGCGCGCGAAATTTCCGTCGACTCAAAAATTCTTGTCACCTACGGCGGCGGCAGCATTTTCAAAAACGGCGTTTACGATCAGGTTTCGCTGGCGTTGGACGGTTTTTCGTGGATGGAGTTTGGCGGCATCGAGTCCAATCCCACATACGAAACCTGTATGGAAGCCGTTGCGGTGGTGAAGCGCGAGAAAATCGATTTTCTGTTGGCTGTGGGGGGCGGCTCCGTACTCGACGCCACCAAGTTTATCGCCGCCGGCGCTCTCTACGATGGCGACCCGTGGGATTTCCTCCAATACCGTTACCAAATCAATGTGGAAAAAGCGTTGCCCCTTGGCGCGGTGTTAACCATTCCTGCAACCGGTTCGGAGATGAACGGCAATTCGGTTATTTCCAAAAAAATAACATCCGAGAAGCTGGCTTTCGACTCAAAATATGTCATGCCAACCTTCTCCGTTTTAGACCCCGAAACCGTATTTTCGCTTCCAGATCGGCAGGTGGCCAACGGCATTGTCGACGCTTTTGTACACGTGATGGAGCAATACCTCACTTTTCCTGTCGATTCGCCGGTTCAGAACAGGCAGGCGGAAGGCGTTCTGCATACGCTGATTGAAGAAGGGCCGAAGGTGATGGCCAACAGGGAAGATTACGATGCGGCTGCAAATTTCATGTGGAGCGCTACAATGGCCCTCAACGGGCTGATGGCTGTAGGCGTTCCGCAAGACTGGGCTACGCATGGTATTGGGCACGAACTGACGGCTTTCCACGGAATAGACCATGCTCGCACGCTGGCTGTTGTTTTGCCCGGCGTAATGGACGTGCGACGCAATCAAAAGGAAGCCAAGATATTACAATACGGAGAACGTGTGTGGAACATCAAAAGCGGGGATACGCAACATCGCATTGATGAAGCCATAAAGAAAACCGTCGATTTTTTTGAATCGCTGGGCGTACCCACGCATCTTCATGATTACAATGTGACCGAAGAAACCATCGATAAAATTGAAGAACGCTTCAACCGCCGCGGAACCAAATTGGGCGAGGGCAAAGATATTGACGGCGCCGTTGTCCGCACCATCCTCAAGTCAAGGATGTAATTTTTAGGAATAATCACAAACCGTGCGATTTGATATACTCCTCAATCTGTTGATCGTAGATGTCGATTAGTATGGAAGTTAATAGATTGGGGAGTTTGTATTTCACATCCGCAATGGAAGCCGCGGGTAGAATCTTAGGCGAAGTTCCGGTTATAAACGCCGCGTCCATCGCTGCCATTTCCTTTTCGGGAAGGGATTTCATTTGCACTTCGATGCCTCCGGCGGAGCAGATGGACAGAATTTTCCCGCGCGTTATGCCACAAAGCACTTCATGGTCGGGAGCCGATATCAGTTTATCGCCGCTCACAAAAAACAGGTTGGAGCGGCTTCCCTCGGTGGCCTCGCCGCGATTGTTGACCAATATTACCTCATAAAAACCCGATTGGGCAATCATCCTGTCTGCATCGCCGCGCAAAGACGCTTGCACAACTTTTGCGTTGGGAGCGGTTCGCTCGGCGCAAAGAACCCCGAAACGAACACCGTCTCTGGTCATTGCGGCATTCGGGTAGGAATGTGGAATAAAATAAGCCTCGAACTGCTTTTGGGCAGGTTGATATGCAAAGCGGATGTTTCCTTCCGACACATCGTTGGCCAAAATCAAACGCTGCAAACGCTCCCTTATATCGTTTTGCCCGTGCAAAATTTCGATATTCAACAAGGCAGCCGAACGATAGAAGCGCGACAAATGCTCTTCGATGAAAAGCGGCGTTTTTTTCATCACGCGGCAAACTTCATAAATTTCAGCGCCTGCGTTGGTAATATATTGCTCCGTCGGCGCCAGCTCTTCATTTCTGATGTAATAAGAATGTATCGGCATCGGTATTCTTTTTTCAGGTTGTACAAAGGTAACCATTTGGCTCATTTTATCTTTCCTGCGTTAAATCTTATCCCTCCCGATTGTGCAATTATTAACGAATTGGCAGGCAATTTCTATTTTTGCGGCGAAAGGATTCACTTATGGCACTTACTGTCTATCCCGGGGTTAAAGCCCTGATTTTTGATTTGGACGGAACGCTTTCCGACTCGTTGCCTGTTCATTTTACCAACTGGAATAAAATTGGCGGAGAAATGGGTTTTGTATTCACGGAACGGCAACTTTACGAAATGACCGGCAGCCCGACCATTGATTTCGCCAAACGTATCATTGACGAAAATCACCTGCAAATATCTCCCGAAGAGCTGGTTGTCTTGAAGCAGGAAGCTTTCCGCAATTCGATAGACAAGATAAAACCCATCGACGAGGTGATCGATGTGGTGAGAAATTATTACGGTCGTCTGCCCCTGTCGGTGGGAACGGGTGCCAGTCGCCGTAGTGCCACGCTGCAACTGGAGGCGCTGTGTCTCGCTCAATATTTCGATGCTGTTGTCACTGCCGACGATGTTGTCCGCCACAAACCGTATCCCGAAACCTTCTTGAGATGTGCGCAAATGATGAAAACCGCTCCTTCCGACTGTCAGGTTTTCGAAGACGGAGAACTGGGAATAAGCGCTGCAAAGCATGCGGGGATGTGTTATTTGGATGTCAGGTTTTATATCAGCTCTGGAAAATGGGAACATTCCTGATAGCCATAAAAACCGTATTGCCTTTGTTTCTGGTGATCTTCACAGGTTTCCTGTTTTCGAAAACAAAAGCGTCGTCGCCCAATTGGGTCGACATCCTCAATAAATATGCGCTTTGGATAGGCTTTCCCGCCTTGGTGATAATATCGCTGCAGTCGCTTGATTTTTCGGACGGCCCTGTTTTTCGATTGATAGCTTGCAATTCGACATATATTGTATGCTGCATCTTGCTGGCTTATCCTTTCAGCGCCCTATGCCGCCTTCCCAATCTGAAACGCAGGACACTTTTTCTCATTTTCGCCTTCGGCAACGTTTCATACCTCGGCATTCCCTTGTTGCAAAATGTTTTCGGCGATAATATATTGCCTGTGGCAGCCATCATATCGGCGGTTTACCTCTTTTGGCTGCTCACGTTGGGCATTATCCTCGTCGAGGTTCATGGCGACAACAACACCCAACCTTTGAAAATCGTTGTCGGCCTCCTGAAAAATCCGTTGCTGATTTCGATTTTTGCGGGCATGGCATTGGTCGTTTTCAATATTGAACTTCCTCGAGTTATTGATAAGTCTGTCCGGCTTTTTGCCGAATCGGTGACGGCGGTGGTGCTTTTTTCGTTGGGCATGTTTTTGGGTTTTCAAAAAAAAGAGTCATGGAGAAGCTGGCTGAATCCCGCCTTCTTTGTTTTCATCACCATGATATTCTTTCCAGCGATTTTTTATTTAATAATGAAATCCGGCGATTTGCCCGCCGATTATATCAGTGCCAGCATTCTCGATGCAGCCATGCCGTTGGGATTGACGCCCTACGCCCTTTCGCAACAATACAAACTCGATGCTCCTTTCGCCGCACGTTTGGTGGTGCTGGCCACCTTTCTTTCCATTTTTATCCTTTCGGGATGGATCGCTGTTCTCGGAATTTAGTATCAAATGTTTTTTGCTTAACTTTACCATCCGAAAACCGCTAATAATTAAATCATGAACCGGATGTTTTTCGTTTTTATGTTGATGTTGTCGGCATGTTCGCGGCCGGAAACCGTAACCCTCACTCATGACCAACTGATGGACAAAATCAAAGGAGGATGGGCGGGACAAACCATCGGATGCACTTTTGGCGGCCCTACTGAGTTTCGCTATCAGGGACGAATAATCCCCGACAGCGTGGAAATTGTTTGGCCCGACGGATATATCAAATGGTTTTTCGACAACCAGCCGGGACTTTACGACGATATTTATATGGATCTGACGTTTGTGGATGTTTTTGAAAAATATGGATTGGATGCGCCCGTCGATTCTTTTGCGCTGGCCTTTGCCAAAGCGGAATATCCCTTGTGGCACGCCAATCAGGCGGCGCGTTACAATATTCTCAACGGCGCGATGCCCCCCCAGTCGGGA
Organism: Prolixibacteraceae bacterium; assembly: GCA_009782655.1. The sequence goes on along the minus strand of WRIQ01000004.1, from coordinate 5,682 downwards.
TTTTGGCTGAATAATCCACATGCCGATTGTATCGATTTTCAAATAGAAGCCGACTTTGCTGGCCTGATGGCTCCGGCTATGCCCAATGCGGCTTCGCAAATATGCGATAAAATAGGACACATCATGAACTCAGGTGATGGCTGGTACGGCGGCGTTTATGTAGCTGCCATGTACAGTCTGGCTTTTGTATATGACGATGTTGAGAAAGTTGTTGTTGAAGCGCTCAGAGCAATTCCGCCGCAAAGCACTTTTTATCAGTGCATACACGATGTGATAAATTGGTGCGCCCAATATCCCGACTGGAAGCGAACATGGGAAGAAGTGGAAAAGAAGTGGAGCAGGGAAAACGGATGTCCCGATGGTGTTTTTCACGCGTTTAATATCGATGCGAAAATTAATGCGGCTTATGTGGTGATGGGACTGCTCTACGGCAAAGGCGATTTTGCCAAAACAATGGATATATCGACCCGTTGCGGGCAAGACAGCGACTGTAATCCGGCAACGGCGGCCGGTATCTTGGGAACACTGTTCGGGTACGCCAGCATTCCCGAAAAATGGATGAGCAACCTCCGCGAAGTTGAAAATCTCAATTTCGCATTCACGCAAACTTCGCTGGAAGACGTGTATAAAATGAGCTATGGACATGCACTGAAAATGATAGAACGAAATCAGGGGTCGACTGACGATAAATGTGTTAAAATCCCCGTTCAACACCCGAATCCTGTCCGGTTGGAACAAAATTTCGAACAGTGTTACCTTGGGGATAATTTGCAAGGGAAAGCATTGTCGAAAACGGAAGAAACCGCCTTCGAATTTGAAGGAACGGGAATTGTCCTGTGCGGCGATTTTAGCAGGAACGACAACAACCGTTTCGCAAGCTATGAAGCTGTTGTTGAGGTTTATATAGACGGAAAACAGGTTGAAACCATGAAACTTCCTTATAACTTCACCAACCGGAAAACCGAAATATACTGGAAATACCGGTTGCCCGAAGGAAAACATGAACTCAAACTGAAATGGCTCAATGCTGCCGACAGTCCCGATTTGAATATTTGGAGAGTAATAACCTACAAAAATAATTGACAATTACGATGAAAAATCGTGGAATTGAGCTGTTGCACGCAAGCGGGTTTACAGTGCAGTTGGACAATGAAGTATAAAAATAAACGATAAGTAGTTGTATAACAACAAAATATAATTTAAAAGTAAAAACAGATGAAAAAAATAATTTTCTTTTTAATGTGCAGTGTGTTTGTACATTGCGGTTACGGACAAGACCAACCTGTTTCGCAGGGAAGTACACTTTCTGACGCGGAAAAAATTTTCGGCTTGTCGAAATGTTGGTCGAAAGTCAAATACAATTTTGTGTATTTTGACAGATTAACTTTTAATTGGGATAGTTTATATCAAGCGACGTACTTGCCACAACAAATGTCTTTGATTACTATCGGGAATTACAGCGATTCGTGGCAACATTACAAGACGGACACACAAACATATTTTTTAATTTTAGACGTAGAGACATGGGTACACAGTACAATTGGAAAATGATTGCTATCTATAGCAAATTAATTGATGGAAAAATGATAATTACCGGAGTACATAATGATGTGTTAGAACCTCTTGGGATAAAACGAGGATTGGAAATTGTTAAAATCGACGGAATAGATGTTCACGAATATGTTTCAACCAATATTAAACCCTTTGTTGCTTCCTCTACGGAACAAGGTACGAATCTAATTGCATATAGTCGAGAAGCCGTAATGGGCAAAACGGAATCAATTCAATTAACTTTCAAAGATGACAACAACAGAGTTTTTGAACGCACGCTCAGCCGCCCTATTTGGGAGGACAATCCTCCTCCACGAACGCCATTATTCGATTTCAGCGTATTGGATGGTAATATCGGTGTATTGAAAATTAAAGATTTTTGGGAGGAAAACTTCACGGCACAATTTGATTCAATTTATAAAAAAATTATCGCTACCGACGCCATAATCATTGACATACGAGGAAATGGAGGGGGTAATACCGTAAATTCGGAATATGTTTTATCTCATTTGACAGATGAAAATTACAGAATGTCGAATTTGAGTAGCCCGCGCTACATTCCAGCTTTTGCTTCATGGAGTATTCCAATGGAGTGGTACACTAACGAGGATTGGAGTGGACAACCGGTAAAAGACAAACTGATTTATAACAAACCTGTAACAGTACTTATTGACGAAGGAACCTTTTCCGCTGCGGAAAATTTTTGTATTGGTTTTCGTAATATGAGTAGAGGGCTTATTATCGGTACGCCAAGTGGCGGAAGTACAGGTAATCCAATTATGTTTCCGCTTCCGGGCGGCGGTGGAATACGAATTTGTACCCTAAAAGATACTTACCCCGATGGAACTGAATGGGTCGGAGTTGGAATTTTACCTGATATTGAAGTGCGCGAAACGGTTTCGAGTTTTTTATCCAATATGGGAACAGGGATTGACAATTCCAATGCCAAACTCAAAGCGATAGAAGTGCTGAAAAATAGTATAAAATAGGAAAAATGCCAGCGTGCAACAGTGCGGCGGTGGACAGTAAAGCAGAAAAATTAGAAATTTAAAAACGAGATGAAGTATAATTTAGACTGGTTAATTGGCAGTTTTGAGAAAGGGAAAAAGTTTAAGTATATATTTTTCTGGGGACACCCAAAAAGCAAGAATGGCAACTTAACTCAATCTTGTTTCAGCCAATGGTGGACTTCGCCATTTACTGTTGAGGGAGTGAAATACAATACAGCCGAACATTGGATGATGGCACAAAAAGCACTTTTATTTAGAGATACAGAAACTTTTCAAAAAATTATTTTGGCAAAATCGCCTACAGAAGCAAAATCATTAGGGCGACAAGTTCGTAATTTTAAGGAAGAAGTTTGGGTGTCTAAACGAATGGAAATTGTTGTACAAGGAACTTTGCAGAAATTTAAGCAGAACCAAGAATTAAAGCAATTTTTGATTAGCACAAAAGACAAAGTTTTAGTAGAGGCAAGTCCCGTTGATAAAATTTGGGGAACTGGTTTAGCGGCAGAAAATGAAAAGATTGAAAACCCCAAGTGCTGGAAAGGACTTAATTTACTTGGCTTTGCTCTTATGGAAGTCAGAGATATTTTAACAAACAAAGAATAAAATGTTTACTCGAACAGAAGGAAAACAAAATGCCTGCGCCCAACGAGCGGTATTCTATGATAACCACCAAATAATTTTAGTTAAAAATCAGGCTACAAATTTATACATGTTCACGAACGGGGTACCTCGATTGATAACAGCAAACACACGCGCCAGCAATTTGGCTCTTACATTATTTATTACAAGCATTTTAGCCTTTCCTTCAGCGACTTTTCGTTCATAATACGTTTTCAGTTCTTTGTCGTGCCTGACTGCACAAATAGCACACATATTGAGCAGACTTTTCAACTTTTTATCAGCCAAAGGATGTACTTTGTTTCGTCCGCGTATGCTCGTTCCCGATTGATGGGGGAATGGCGCCACGCCGGCATAACAGGCTAACTGCCGCCAGCCAGCCGCCCTCTCCACCGCCATGGGTTCGAAATTCAAAAAACGCTGGAAATTATGATAGTCGGCGGAATTTTGATTTGTATGCTGCTGTCCTTCATGGTGTTGTCGCAGATGCTTTATTGGACCTATAGGCGAGATGAAAGATTGAAGGAAAAGTAAAAAGACTTGCCGCCAAACTGTCGTCCGTTGCTCTGCTATTGCACAGAAATTATACTGCCTGCATACAGTTGGTTCCGGCATTGGTTGGGTTTGCGCTGCCAATGAAATTTGCGCTCTTATTTTCATTATTTTCAGCATAATACCTCAATCGATAAAAATTTTTATAAAAAAACTATTATTTTAGTTTTAAAACTAATATAATAGTTTTATCTTTGAGGCGAATATTTTTTTTGAAAAATGAAAATTGGTTTACCTTAAAAAAATTGGATCATGAAAAGAACATTGCTATTGTTAACATTTGCGCTTGTGGCGGTTATGCCTTTCAGTGCGGCATCGCAGGAACAAATTAAAGCGCTCACTTTTTCCGAAGAAATGCCCGACTTCCCCGGCGGAGTGGCGGCGCTGATGAAATTTCTGGAAGATAATCTTGTATACCCGCCCGAAGCGGCCGAAAAAGGTATTTCAGGGAAAGTTTTCATCGGTTTTATTGTAGACACCGATGGCAGCATTACCAATGCAAAAGTTGTGAGGGGTGTTGAAACAACGCTCGATAACGAAGCGCTCCGCGTGGTAAAAATCATGCCTAAGTGGAAGCCGGGGCGCAATAAAGGCGAAGCGGTGCCCGTCTCGTATTCGATTCCCATTGTATATAAATTATCGGGCGATACACCCGCCCAAATCGATTTGGACAAAGCTCGCGAAATAATAAAAACATTGAATCAAACTGACAAGGCAAAGGCTGAGCGGCTTCTTAAACTGGTTGAGGAGGGTGACGTATCAAAAACCGACAGCCTTGGAAAAATTTTGAAACTAAAAAAGTAGAGGTTTCATTTTGCCGTACAGGATTAATCATTAAATTTACTTGATTTTTTTATTATGGCAAGCAAGTCAGGTTTTTGCGGAAGAGCCTCAATAGTTTGGCAATTTAGAAAAGCGGAATGTTACGGAATCCCCGTCAACACGAAAATAAATTCTTGAGGTTTCTTCCTGAATTAATAAATAATTACAATGAAAAATGATATGAAAATCAGAGAGCTAACAAGAGCTGAAGGGCAAATTATGCAAATTTTGTGGAAAATTGAGAGAGGCTTTGTAAAAGACGTTATTGAACTGATTCCGGAGCCAAAGCCTGCGTACAACACCGTTTCCACCATCATTCGCATTTTGGAACAAAAAGGCTTTTTGGGACACAAAGCCTACGGCAAAACACACGAATATTTTCCGTTGGTTTCGAAAAAAGACTATACTTATAGTTTTATGAAAAATTTTGTGGGGAATTATTTCAGCAACTCATTTCAGGAAATGGTTTCGTTCTTTGCCCGCGAAGACAATCTGTCAATCGCCGATTTGGATGAACTGATGAACGATGTAAAACGCGATTTGGAAAACGACGGAAGCAACAATGAATAGTTGGGTAAACCTCTTAATTGAGTCGGGGACAAGTTTGAGTTTTCTTGCGCTTATTTACATGGTATTTTTGCGCAGAGAGACTTTTTTCAGGATAAACAGAATTTACCTGCTTGGCTCCCTGTTTTTTTCGTTGGCCATTCCATTCATCAGGATTCCCGTTTTTTCGTCGCCAACACCGTTCATGCTCGAAGAAGTTACCGTCACTCCCAGATACATTCTGCTCGAAACAGTGGTCGTTACAGGAAAGGGTGTTTCCCAAACCATCGAAAGTTCCATCACATCTTCAACGCTGATAATCGGCATCTATTTTTTTGGAACCGCCGTCTTCCTGTTTTCATTCCTTGTGCGCATCGTCGGGCTGTGGCTGCTTGTCAGAAAAAGCAAAATTGAAAAAACAAAAGGCTATAATCTGGCGTCAGTCGATAAGGAAATCTCCCCGTTTGCTTTCGGGAAATATGTTTTTGTGGGGCGGAATTTTGAATCCACAGAGGGACATCAACGAATTCTGCATCACGAACTGGAACATGTAAAGCAAGGGCATACTTTCGATATTTTGATT
>WRIQ01000003.1 GCA_009782655.1 Prolixibacteraceae bacterium | reverse complement strand
CCGATTATGGAGTTTCATTGACATGCAGCGAGTTTGATTTGAATTCAAAACCTCACATCTTACAAAACATTGAAAAACAATTGTCATTTAACATTCAGACCGGAAGTAAACCCATGGAGGTAACAGTTTTAGATGTGGTTAATCCTAACCTGTTGTGGGACAGTAATCAAATCAATTGGGATAATGGTATTAATCCAACGTATGTAGTTGGCTCCGACAGGGTTGACGCCGACAATATGACCATACGAGAACTTGCCAACCTCCTCTCCGACATTAAGGGAACCCCACACTACTATAAGGGAAACGACAACACTCTTCACGACTGGAGTTTTCACTACCATTACGACAATTTGATGATCGAAGACCTGAGAAGTACTTTTGGCATCCAACTGAAAAAAGAAAAAATAACGCTACCGCTGTATATAATATCACATTGATAATTGACCCCGCCGATTCCAATGAAAGTGTTGTTTATCTTAAAAAAATTTGGCTTACCTTGTAATGATTTTTCATAGCGTTCTGATGGACTTCGATGCTTTGTAAAAATCAAAATGGAAAAACTAATTATTAGAAGTTCCCATAATTATTAGAAGTCCCCTATCGTATTCTTCCCGCTTTTGGGTAGCATCTGCTTTTTGATTTACAGAAATAACAAACTGAAGGCGGTTTAAAACAATAAAGGACAAAACCGCGAATAAAAAATTTTCTGCGGCTTTTTATTTTGATGATGGCGTTCAGAAATGGTTATAACCATCTGATAATAAATAATACGATATTGTCGATAGCAAATAGCACCTGTCAGGATTTTTCTAAAAATTCCTTGTTCTACTTTGAGTTGGATCGCAAATCTGCTTCTCAATTTTACAATGCAATTGGGAGAATTGTGGTTTAACTATTTCCGACCATTAACATTGCCATTTTTTAGGCTATTTTTGCAAGCATGAAAGGTTCCCGATTCAATCAGAAAATCGTCTTGAGAGTGACAGGCAACACGAATCCATCTTCGGACGGTCATAAAAACGGAGTTCGTGCGTAGCTGGCGTTTTAACCATATCGATTTTTCGACCTATCCCAATTATGGCGGGGATGATCTTGGCGTACACTGGAGCGCCGCCGATACGCTTTTCAAAATATGGGCGCCCACGGCACACCGCGTCGAGTTGAGGATTTATGAAACTTGCGAATCGGCCAATCCCCTAAAAATCATCGAACTGACGAAAGACGTGCAGGGCGCATGGTCGCACCGCGAGTTGGGAAATCTGGAAAATCTTTATTATACGTTCCGCATAAACGATGGCGAATGGCTTCAGGAGACGCCCGATATGTATGCAAAGACCGTCGGCGTCAACGGCTTGCGCGGAATGATTTTCGACCTCGAAAAAACAAATCCCCAAGGATGGAAAGACGACAAAGGGCCTGTGTACGAAAATTTTACCGACTGGATAATTTACGAACTGCATGTGCGCGATTTTTCCATTTCCGAAAATTCGGGGATCAATCATAAAGGCAAATTTTTGGGTTTTACCGAGGAGGCTACAAAATCGCCTTTGGGCGAAAAAACAGGATTAGACCATCTGAAAGAGCTGGGTGTCACGCATGTGCATCTGTTGCCGATTTTCGATTTTCAAACCGTCGACGAAGAAAATCAACTGAAAAAATACAATTGGGGTTACGACCCGCAAAATTTCAATGCCCCCGAAGGATCGTATTCCACCAATCCATACGATGGAAAAGTACGCGTGAAAGAGCTGAAAGAACTTGTAAAAGCGCTGCATGACAACGGAATCGGCGTAATCATGGATATGGTTTATAATCACACTTATATGACCCGGGGTTCGGTTTTTAACCAGACAGCGCCGGGCTATTTCTACCGCCAGAAACCCGACGGCTCCTTTGCCGACGCTTCCGGTTGCGGAAACGAAATGGCCACTGAACGGTTCATGGTGCGGAAATACATTATCGACTCGCTGCTTTACTGGCTGCACGAATACCACATTGATGGCTTCCGCTTCGATTTGATGGGCGTTTTCGATATGGAAACCATGCAAATAATCAGGGACGAAATCGATAAGATAAAACCCGGGATTCTGCTTTACGGCGAAGGTTGGGCGGCCGACCGCAGTCCGTTGGGCGAAGAATACAGAGCCGTAAAACAGAACATCTCAAAAATGCAGGGTATTGCCGCTTTCAGCGACGATATGCGCGACGCCCTGAGAGGCAACAACAACCGCCGCACCCGCGGATTTATCAGCGGGTTGAAACTGAGGGAGGAAGCGGTGAAATTTGGTATTGTGGCAGCAACGCGCCATCCGCAGATTGTGTATGGCTATGTGGAGTCGTCGAACGAACCGTGGGCGGCGGAACCCGGGCAGTGCGTCAATTACGTGTCGTGTCACGACAATTATACGTTATACGACAAAATTAAACTCAGCAATCTGCAAGCGTCGGGATACGATGTTCGCCGGATGGTTAAGCTGGCCGGCGCCATTATCCTCACGTCGCAGGGAATCCCGTTTCTACACGCCGGAAGCGAATTTTGTCGCACAAAACGCGGAAACGAAAATTCATACAACGCGCCCGATTCCATAAATCAAATCGAGTGGGTACGGAAATCGGTTTATAAAGATGTTTTCGAATACTATCGTAAATTGGTTGTTCTCCGCCGCAATCATCCGGTTTTCAGAATGCCGTCGACGGAGATGATTCAGAGCAATCTGAGTTTCGACTTCCCTTATCAGGTGGGCGTTATTTCCTATCGCCTCAGCGGGAATAAAACCGGCGATATGTGGGAAGAAGCCATTGTTGTTTTCAATGCCAACAACCATCCAGCTACGCTGCAGTTGCCCGATTTTTCCTATAAAATAATTGTTTGCGGAAACGATGTCGATGAAAACGGATTGGGCGAGATACATTGCGAAACCATCGACATAGAGCCTGTTTCCATGTTGTTGCTTGCGCGGCAGCGCAGGATTAAGTTTTGAAAGTTCAAAGTTTCAGATTTCCAGTATATTTGAGCTTATTGAATTTCTTGAGCCTTTGGTTTCACGTCTTCATTCGATTCTAAATAACTTGCTGTAAATCAGAATTTAACACGGATGGTTGTCAGAAAGCGGCCAGCAGTAAATCGATGTCGCGTGAGGGAAGGTTGAATTTATCTCCCATATCGCGGTTGGTAATCATTCCATGATACAGAAAAACGCCTTTTCGGAATCCTTTCGAGCTTTTGATATAATTGTCGATGCCCCCGTTTTCACCGATTGCCAGCAGAATGGGCGTCAGAATATTGCTGAGCGAAATAGAAGCAGTGCGGGCTACCAGCGACGGGATGTTGGGTGCACAATAGTGAATAACACCGTGTTTGGTGAAAGCCGGGTTGTTGAGCGAGGTGAGCCGCGAAGTTTCGAAACATCCTCCCTGACAGACATTCAGGTCGATGATGATCGAACCTTCTTTCATTTCCATTACCAATTCTTCCGAGACTTTAAATTTGGGCGTTGAGTTGAAAGGCATGGAGCCAATAACTACATCAGCCGACGCCATCGCTTTTTTGAGCACCTTCGGATAAAGAACCGATGTGAAAATGCGGCGGTTTATTTTTTCTTCCAGATAGCTGAGATCATCCACGGAATTGTCGAAGACTTTCACGGTCACGCCAAGGCTTAGTGCGGCACGTGTGGCATATTCGGCAGCGGTTCCCGAGCCGAGAATCACGAGTTCTGCCGGCGTAATCCCCGACACATCGCCAAACAACACGCCCTTGCCTCCACGCGATTTGCTCAAATATTCGCTGGCAATGGTGATAGCCGTTATTCCGGTTATCTGGCTCATCTGATGCACAAAAGGAAGATTCCCCGAATCGTTTTCGAGGTATTCGAAAGCAATGCAGGTGCACTTCTTTTGTATCAATTTGTGAATATCAGCAGGGTCGTTCGATTCAATCTGCAAATTCGATAAAATGAATTGATTGTCGCGCATCATATCTATTTCGTCGCTGTCGGAAGGCGAAATACGCAGCACAATGTCGCATTGAAAAACTTCCTCCTTCTTTTCAACAACGATTGCACCGGCTTCCGCATATTCGATATCGGAATAGTTGGCCTGCTGTCCGGCACCGCTTTCTATGTAAACCTCATGCCCGTATGATACCAGCAGGTCTACCGCCTGCGGCGTCAACGGGACGCGGTATTCAACTTTGGAAAGGTCGGAAGGTATGCCGATTGAAATTTTGCGGCTTTTTTGCGCAACCTCGAGCATCTCTTCCTTGGGAAGAAACACGGTTTTCGATACGGGAATGCCCGAGCGCGTTTTTTTATTGCCTGTCATATTGTTCTGTTTATTAAAAATTTCAGTTTCAATTATTAGTTGCCAATCTGTTTATGCTGTTTCTTTACAGGGAAAGCCTTTGGCGCCTTAATCACTTTTCAGCACATTTAGCCGAACGCTTTTATCGTTCTGGCGTCGCCTTCTGCCTCGATGAAAACTTTTACAACAGAATCGGGCAGTAAAGATTCGATTTCTTCAGGCCATTCAATAAAACAGTAGTTTTCGCTGAAAAAATAGTCTTCGTAGCCCAAATCGAAAGCCTCCGAAATATCTTTTATTCGATAGAAATCGAAATGGTAAATTATACCGTTATCCGCTGTTTCGTATTGATTTACAATGGCAAAGGTCGGGCTGGTCGCCATGTCGACAGAGCCTAAAACCTTGCAAACAGCTTGCGTAAAAGTTGTTTTTCCGGCGCCCATTCCACCGTAAAAGGCGAAAATCCTCTTGTCGGGAAAGGCTTTTATCAGACTTTCGGCAGCAACGGGCAAATCTTCGAGATTGACATTGTGTAATTCGAAATCGCTTTTCTCCATCTTACTTATAAATTCATTGCCATAAATATAGAAAGATTTCAGAGAAATTCCACGTTAATTTGCAAATCAAGAAAGAGTGTATATTTTTACACTGTTATAGATAAATGTAACACTATTGCAAATTAGAAAAAACAGCAACGTTTAAAGTAAATGATTGTGATAATAATTGACAGGTGGGGATTAAACTTTCAATCATAATTTCTGTCATAAACTGCATGTAAAAAAACGTACCGAAAAGTGGATATACAAATTACAGATCTGAACAAGATTTACAAGGGAGGGAAGTGGGCATTAAAAGATGTGAACCTTGAGGTTCCCAACGGGATGTTCGGTTTATTAGGGCCTAACGGAGCCGGGAAATCAACCCTGATGCGGATACTTGTAACATTGATGAAACCTACGAGCGGAAAAATATTGGTCAATGGGCTCGATATAATGAAACATCGTCGCGAGGTGCGCTCCATGCTGGGCTATCTGCCGCAGGACTTTCGTTTTTTTGCCAAACTGAAAACGTGGGAGTTTCTTGATTATACAGCGCGATTGGCCGGCATGAAAAACCGTGCAGAAAGGCAACAGGCTGTCGACCGCATGTTGGAGGAAGTAGGTCTTTTCGAAGCACGCGACCGTGATGCAAACCGACTTTCGGGAGGTATGAAACGCCGTTTGGGAATCGCACAAGCGTTGATAAACGACCCCAAAGTTATCATTGTCGACGAACCTACAACCGGCCTCGATCCCGAAGAAAGAATTCGCTTTCGCAACCTGCTGTCGCATATAAGTACGCGCGATGTAATTATCATTCTTTCGACACACATAGTAGGCGACATATCGAGTACCTGCGACCATGTGGCGCTGCTCAACCACGGGCAGGTAGCTTTCAACGGCTCACCCGAAGGATTGGTAAAGGAGGCGCAGGGGAAAGTTTGGCAGATAGAAGCCACCGAAAAAGAATACATGGAAATAAACGATAAATATCCTGTGATTTCAACCATTCCTACCGACCTTGGCTGGGAAGTTCAGGTGGTTGCCGACAGTATTAACGGATACTACGGAAAAGAGATTGAACCCAACCTCGAACATGCTTACGTATATTTTATGGAAAGTAAATTTAACCAATGGTCAACGGCTTGATAAAAATTTATCCCTATGATTTCATATCACAACATTCATTCAATTGCTAAATACGAACGGAAAACACTGTTTCGCAGTTGGTTTTTTCGTATTTTCAGCATCCTTGCCATATTGGTTCTGTTCCTGATGAATTTTGGCATGATTTCGGAAAACGGAAGTTCGGAATGGATTTTCAGGGCAATTCCCTCAACGATTCCATATTTCAATTTGCTGATACTCAATGTTGCGCAGGCAATTATTGCAGTTTTTCTGGCATCCGATTTTCTGAAACGCGATAAGAAGCTGGATACTACCGAAGTTATCTACATGCGCTCCATGACCAACGCCGATTATGTCATCGGAAAGACAATTGGCAACCTTCAGGTTTTCCTTTTCCTCAACATCATTGCCTTGGGAATAGCGCTGATATTTAACCTGATAGCGCAAAATACATACGTTCCGTGGACGTCGTACCTGATTTACCTGTTGCTCATCAGCATTCCCACGTTACTGTATATCACAGGGCTTTCGTTTTTGTTGATGACTGTTATCCGTAATCAGGCCGTGACCTTTGTAATTATTTTGGGATATATCGGCATCACGCTCTTTCTTGTAAAAGATTATTTCTACTACATCTTCGATTACATGGCTTTCAACATACCTCTGTTGCAATCTTCCATTGTGGGTTTCGGCAACCTCGACGTTATTTTGGGACACAGGGGCATCTATTTTTGTTTGGGAGTAGGATTTATATCTCTCAGTATTTTCTTGTTGAAACGCCTTCCTCAATCGGAGGCAACAACTTGGTTTTCATTATTTTTCAGTATAATTTTTATCCTTGCAGGAGGATTTCTCGGCTATACGCATGTCAACCGTTTTCTCATGCAGGAGAAAAACCGCAAAATGGCGGTTGCCATTAACGACCGGTATATTTCACTGCCTTTTGCCGACGTCGACAAGCACGATATAAAACTCAACCACACTGGAGATAAGCTGGAAGCCACATCGATCATGCAGCTAATAAATAACAAAACCGTCAAAATCGATTCGCTGATTCTCACGCTAAATCCCGGATTGGTTATTTCCGAAGCGAAAGTCGCCAACCAGACTGTCGATATTAAAAGAAGAAACCATCTTGTTGTGGTTCCGCTGAAACAGGCTTTGCAGCCGCACGAATCGGTTCAGGTTGATTTTTCGTATGGCGGCAATATCGATGAGGCCTATTGCTACCTCGATACCGACGACAAACAATACAAGGGGAAATATTATTCACAGGGGATGGTAAATATTGACAAACGGTATGCTTTTGTTACGCCCAGCTATGTCCTGCTCACGCCCGAAGCCAACTGGTATCCGCAATCGGGCGTTACTTACAGTCCGCAAACCATCGGCTGGAAGCACATCAACTTCACCGATTTTTCGCTGGAGGTGAAGACCAATACGGAACTTAAAGCGGCCTCGCAGGGCATTGTTGAAGAAAAAGCGCCCGGTCATTTTGTGTGCAAGTCGGAAAATCCGCTCACACAACTGTCGCTGTCCATTGGCGATTACGAACATAAAAAATTGGCGATTGGCGAAATAGAATTTGGTCTTTGGCATTTCAAAGGACACGATACCTTTTCCGAAATATTTGAAGAAATAAAAGACACCATTCCTTCACTTCTGGAAGAACGCCTGCGCGACTTTCTGCGAGCATACACTATGGAATATCCTTTCAAGCGTCTTACTCTCGTTGAAACTCCGGCGCAGTTGAAACCCTATACACGAATCTGGACATCGGCGCATGAAACCGTTCAGCCCGAAATCGTATTTATTCAGGAAAAAGGTTTCTTAATGCGCGATTTCGATTTCCACAGGCAGATAAAGCAAATAAAAAAGTGGAGCCAAAATTCGGGAGAAAGCCTGACCGACAGGGATGCGAAAATAAGACTTATATATAATGTCGTCGGCAATTTCACGCGCGAATCGGGACGCCCCAATTTCAGGATGCGAGCAGGCGGAAACATGCAGGTTGCTGAAACCAACAATTCCCATTTTATTTTCCCAATGCTGTATAACTATAGCAACTACGTGCGCTCGGCCAACTGGCCCATTACCAACCTTGTGCTGGAAGCCTACCTGAAAAGTCAGGCCGGCTCCAATGTCAATATGTGGATGCGCGACATGTCGGGGCTGTCGAACGACGAAAGGGCGAGCATTGCGTTGCAGGATCGCTCATTCTCAGAACTTATTCAGGACGAAAACCAACGCAATATAGTCGACAACCTTATCAAACTGAAAGGCGATGTGCTGTTTACTACAATTCAGGCAAAAGCCGGAGAATATGGAGATCTGCAATTCAGTGAGTTCCTGCGCGGTTATTTACGCGAAAGAAAATTTTCAATCACCGAATTTGACGATTTCGACAGGGCAATGGAAGAAAATTTCAACATACAGCTCACGCCGATGATGAACAACTGGTACAACGAGACCAAACTGCCGGGGTACCTGTTTTCGACCATCAATGTGGTGAATGCCAAAGACAAGGAGCAAACGGTAAGCGTGGTTTCTTTCAATGCCAGCAACACCAGCGATGTTGACGGAATTGTCAAATTTTCGTTTCGATCGGGCGGCGGCGGACGCGGCCCCGGAATGCGCGGCGGCCCTGGAGGTGCAGGCGAATCAATCGATAAAATTCTCAACCTCGCCGCAGGCGAAACAAAAAAAGTGACTTACCTTTTCAGCTCGGAGCCTCGCAGCGTTACCATCAACACGATGGCTTCCAAAAATATTCCCCAGTCTATCATGCAGTCTTTTGGACGCATTGAGGAAGATGTTAAACTAGTAGTTCCCCAGGAAAGCGAAATAGTTATTGATATTCCGGTGTCGCATCTGTTGCCCAACGAAATAATTGTCGACAACGAAGACCCTGAGTTTGAATTTTCGCAACCGGGTAATACCAGCATGCTGTCGAAATGGGTTCTGAAAGAGGACGATGCGGGGTTGAGATATTCGGGCTACAATCAATGGCGCGCACCATTGAAATGGACGCTTACCACTAACTCGAATTTTTACGGATTATATGTTCGTTCGGCATACTATATCAAATCGGGGAACGGCGACCAAACGGTGACATGGAAACTTCCCGTCAAAGAACGTGGGCAATACGACGTGTATACTTACATAACCCCTATGCGCGGTGGCGGCGGACGCGGCCCGGGCGACGGACGGCAACAGGAAAAAGGCGAATATATCTACTCCATCACGCACGCCGACGGAACAACGGAACAGACGTTGCAGATAGACAAAGCCGATGCCGGATGGAACCTGCTCGGCTCATTCCATTTCTCGCCCGACGAGGAACAAAAAATTGTCCTGAATAATAAATCAACCATGAAGACGGTTGTCGCCGACGCCGTTAAATTAGTTAAACTTTGATATTTCAATAATTCCCAGTTTTATGAAAACATCTTTAAAGAACTTATTCATCAAGATTGTCGTTTTTTCTGCGGCCTCCCTTTTGTCCGTTTGTACGGCTCAGGCACAGAAAGCGTTAACGCTCGATCTGGCTTTGTCCATCGCAGAAAACAACAGCCCTGCCATGCAGCAATCGCGTCTCAATCTGGAACGCTCCATGAGCAATCTCGAAGCGCAGAAAGCGGCTCTTAAATCCAGGTTTTCACTGGATGTGAATCCTATTAATTATAGCAATACGCGGCGGTTCGACACGCGCGTCTCGGAATGGTATACCAACGAATCGTTTGCCTCCAACGCCGTGTTTCGCGCTGAACAGCCTATCCTGTTCACCGACGGCACCCTGTCGCTGATCAATAATTTTGGATGGCAGAACAGCAATTCCACAACTTTTATCGAAGGTATCGCCAGAACAACACATGACAAACGCTTCTCGAACAATTTATACCTAAACTACAATCAGCCTTTGTTCACATACAACCGGCTGAAACTTCAGTTGAAAGAGTTGGAACTAAGTTTAGAGAATGAAGAGATAAGATATGCAATGCAGCGCCTGAGCCTTGAGAGTACAGTTACGCAATATTTTTACGATGTATATATGAATCAGATGAACCTTGCAATCACAAGAGAGGAGCTTGCCAATACGGAAAAGAGTTTCGAGATCATCAAAAATAAGGTGGAGGCAGGTTTGGCCGCCCGCGAAGAGTTTTATCAGGCCGAACTGAACCTTTCCTCGGCGCGTTCCGGTTTGCAGAATAGGGAAGTGAGTTTTGAAAACTCCAAAGACCAGTTGAAACTATATATTGGTATGGACTTGTTCGAGGAGATTATCGTGTATGCCGATGTTGAAGTAAATCCCGTGCCTGTCGATTTGGACAAAGCCATTCAAAACGGACTATCCAGCCGCCGGGAACTCCGGCAACGCGAAATCGACATAGAATCGAGCCAGTTCGAAATGATACGAACCAAAGCGCGCAATGAATTCAGCGGCAGCATGAATGTAGCATACGGTTTCATCGGCGACGATTCCAAGCTGGGAAAGATTTTTAACGATCCGGTACAAAACCCGCAAGTTCAGGTTTCATTCAGCATTCCCCTGTTCGACTGGGGCGAGAAAAAAGCGCGCATCAAGGCGCAGGAAGCCTCCATTAAAAGCGCGGAGATTAGCTTCAGCGATCAACGAAATCAGATTATTGTACGCATTAGGGAAGTTTATCGCAGCTTGCAAAACCAACTAAACCAGATAGAAATTGCCGCACAAAGCGAGCGCAATGCACAACTCACATACGAAATAAACCTTGAGCGCTATGAGAACGGCGACCTCACGGGTATGGACCTCAACCTATACCAAAACCAGTTGTCGTCGCAAAAGATTTCTTATGCACAGGCGCTGCTAAACTACAAAATACAACTGCTGAATATGAAAATACAATCGCTTTACGATTTTGAGAAAAACGAGCCTGTTATCCTCCAGCAATTATACAAAACAAATAACTAAGAAAAACATATACCACAATGAAGAATATAAGAAATATCTTGATGTTGGCTGCATTGGCAGCAATTTTTGGGTGTTCGAACAACCAGCAATCCGAGAGCGCAGATCTGGCAACACCCGTATCGGTCGAAGATGTGAAGTTTCAAAGTATTGAACAATATGAAAGCACCACGGGAACCGCAAAATCGACGCACGAAGTGACACTCTCCACCGAAATGGCGGGAATTTACAAAATTGCCACCAATCCCGCCACAGGCAGGCCCTTCAAACTGGGCGACAAGGTAAAAGCCGGACAGGTTATCATTCTCATCGAAGACAACGAATATGAATATGGTATTGGCATCGAATCGCAGAAACTCAACCGCGAAATATCGGAACAGGAGTACGAAAAGCAAAAATCGCTCTACGAAAAGGGCGGCGTAACACTGCGCGAACTGCGCAACGCCGAAGTTTCGGCAACCACTGCCAAATACAATTATGAAAGCGCTCTGATACGCCTTTCGAAAATGAAAATTACAGCTCCCTTTGCCGGCATTATCGTCGATTTGCCATATTATACGCAGGGAACCAGAGTGTCCTCGGGCTCCCAAGTGGTTTCGCTCATGAGCTATGAAAGCATGTTCATGGAGATCAATCTTCCCGAAAAATCGTTGGCGAACATTTCGACAGGACTAAATGTACTTATCACCAGCTACACATTAACAAACGACACGCTCAAAGGCTCCATCGCCCAATTGTCGCCCGCCATCAGCACCGAAACGCGCACATTCAAAGGCATTATTTCGATCAGTAACCCGGAACTTAAACTGCGTCCTGGCATGTTTGTAAAAGCCGATATTGTTGTAGCGCGAAGAGACAGCGCCATTGTGGTGCCTAAAAATATGCTGCTTTCGAGTGGAAGAGGCAAAATGGTATTTGTAGTCGACCAAAGCACAGCGCTGGAACGCCGCTTAACAACCGGCATCGAAAACCAGGAATATGTTGAAGTAATCGACGGACTGAAAGTAAACGACCGCTTAGTTGTAAAAGGCTACGAAACTTTGAGAAACAACTCGAAAGTGAAAATAATACGTTAACTTCTGCTTTCTTTTTCCTCGCTTGCGGCAACTGTCTCCGCACACAAAAACGGAATAAACAGAAGTAAATCGGAAAAACGAAAAATTACTGATCAACAGTCAGGTATGCATCAATAAAAATACATAAATAAACAGATACCCGTGAAAAAATTAACAGAGTTTTCGGTCAAATATCCTGTAACGATACTGATGGTGGTGTTGGCGGTACTACTACTTGGCTACATATCGTTCGACAAACTGGGCATGGATTTGTTCCCCGACCTGAAATCGCCCCGAATCTTTATCGAGGTGACTTCTGGCGAACGACCTCCCGAAGAAATGGAAAAACAGTTTGTTGAAAACATAGAAGCGCTGGTTATCAGGCAGTCGGATGTTATCAAGGTGTCGTCGATAACCAAAGTGGGCGCCTCCCAGATTACTGTGGAATATTCATGGAAAAAGGACATGGACGAAGCATTCCTCGATCTGCAAAAAGCGCTGAATTCCTATTCGCAAAACTCAAATATCGACGAACTGTTCATCACGCAACACGACCCCAACACGGCGCCGGTTATGCTCATTGCATTAACACACAATGAAATAACCGACATGAACGAAGTCCGGAAAGTGGCCGAAAATTATATACGCAACGAACTGGTGCGCCTCGAGGGCGTGGCCGAAGTGGAACTGTCGGGGCAGGAAGAAAGTGAAGTAATTATCAATACCGACTTGTACCGGCTTCAGGCTCAAAACCTTTCACTCAGCGATCTGAGTTCGCGCATTCAGAGTTTCAATCAGAGTGTTTCGGGAGGAAGCATCTCCGAATTGGGATTACAATACATCGTCAAAGGCGTCAGCCTTCTTCGAGATATTGGCGATTTTGAAAATCTTATTGTAGGATACAAACCGGTTCAAACCGCAGCAAGCGGAACAACAGCTTCCGAAAGTGCGCCCATTTTCCTGAAAGATGTGGCAACCGTTCTGCTCAGAAATAAAGAACCCGACAACATTGTGCACCTCAACGGGCAACGATGCATCGGCTTGTCGGTATTCAAAGAAACCCGTTACAACACCGTAAATGCTGTTAACCAGATTAACGAAGCGCTGACAAAAATCAACAAGGCGCTGCCGGGCTATCAACTGACAGTGATCAGCAACCAAGGCACATTCATCAGCGATGCCGTTGGCGAAGTGAAAAACACATTGCTGCTGGGAATTGTTCTTGCCGTGTTTATCATTTTTATTTTTCTGCGCCGCATAGGTACCACGCTGATAGTAAGCTTGTCGATACCAATATCGATAATCGCCACTTTCAACATGATGTATTTCAGCAACCTGACGCTTAATATTATGACGCTCGGAGGGCTGGCGCTGGGCGCAGGCATGCTTGTGGACAATGCGATTGTGGTCATCGAAAATATTTTCAGGATACACTCCAATAAAACTTCCGTAGCCGACGCCGCCGTCAGAGGCACGTCGGAGGTTAGCGGCGCCATTATAGCTTCCACGCTCACCACCATTGTCGTTTTCCTGCCCATTGTATACCTTCACGGCGCATCGGGCGAACTCTTCAAAGATCAGGCATGGACGGTGGCTTTCTCGCTGATTTCGTCGCTCTTTGTGGCCATATTTTTTATTCCCATGCTCTACAACATGTTTTACAAAAATAAACCGGCGCCGACAAAAAGAATGCAGGAAGGAGTTAATAAATATGGGAAAATTCTCGGCAAAATATTGAATGCCAAATGGATTATTATTATTATTTCGTTTATAATAATGGGTTTTGCGTTTCTGCTAATTCCGAAAATTGGAAGCGAATTTATGCCCCAAACCGAAACCAATGAATTTACGGTCAACCTGAAACTTGCAGAAGGAACGAAATTGGGAAGAACCGCCTCGATGGTTGAAAGCCTCGAATCCGTCATCGCGGATTATCTGGGCGATAATGTCGATAAAATTTATTCCCATATCGGCCCCTCAACCGGAACGGGAAACCAGTCGTCGATATTTCAGGGCGAAAACACCGCCCAAATAAGAATCATCCTCAAAAAGGATTCGTCGATATCGTCCGAGAGTGTGGCGGCTTCCATCGACAAGCTTACATCGGGTATTCCCAACTTGGAAGTGTCGTTTTCCAAAGAGGAAACCGCTTTGCAATCGATACTTGGTACCGAAGAAGCGCCGGTGATTATCGAAATTAAAGGTATTGAAATGGATGAAATAGAACGTATTTCCATAGACGTGAAAGAGAAAATATCGACCGTTGCCGGATTGTACAACATACAAACTTCCATTGAAGATGGCGCACCCGAAATAGAGATTGTTCTGGATCGCGTCAGAGCGGGAATGTACGGAATCGACATCAATTCGGTGATTTCGCAATTGCAGTCGCAGTTGCAGGGACAGAGCGCCGGAGAATTTGAAAAGGGCGGCGAGATGAGCGCAATTGTCATCAAACTGCCGGAAGCGCAACTTTCCGATCTGCCCAATATGACCATCACCTCAGGGGCGCAGGTTTATCGCCTTGTCGAAATTGCCGAAATGAGGGAAGGTGTTTCGCCCAAAGAGATATACCGCCGCAATCAAAACCGCATCGGCAAAGTTACGGCGCAGTTGCAACCCGGGCTTTCGCTGCAGCATGTGGCTGAAGACATCAGGCAGGCGACCTCAACCATTTCGCTCGAACCCGACTATTCGATTTACGTGACGGGCGACGAGGAAAAACGTCAGGAATCAATGTCGAGCCTCGGATTTGCACTCATCCTGTCCGTCATTTTGGTATATATGGTCATGGCTTCGCAGTTTGAATCGTTGTTGCAGCCGCTAACGGTTATCTTCACCATTCCGTTTGCTTTGGTGGGGAGTATCTTCACTTTCTACATTTTCGGACGGTCGTTTAATATGATGGCTTTTATCGGCATTATTATGTTGGCCGGTATCGCGGTAAACAATGCCATTATTCTTATCGACAGGATAAACCAGTTGAGGCGCGACGGGGCAGACCGCCGCACAGCCATCATTGCTGCCGGAGAACAACGTATCAGGCCAATTCTAATGACCTCGCTGACAACTATTCTGGCATTGCTGCCCCTGACTTTCGGATTCGGAGAAAGCGAAGCGTTGCGTTCGCCCATGGCTTTTGCCGTAATTGGCGGATTGATCACCTCAACCATCATGACGCTGGCGGTGATACCCTGTGTTTATGATGTGTTCGACCGTATGAGGGCAGCTTTCTCGCGAAATGAAGGGAACGAATTGGAAGAACAATATAGTTAAAGTGCGCCGTTGCAGTCACTCTTTAAAAATCATTACAGATGAAGTTTATCATCAACAGAAAAGTTTTTATCAGCATGTTGTTCACAGGACTGACCCTTCTGGGTTATATTTCCTATAAGCAATTGCCAATAGAACTCATGCCGAATGCCGAACTTCCGATGCTTTACGTTCAGATTTCCTCCCGTCAGGAGGTAGATCCGAGCTATATGGAGAATCAGGCGGTTATTCCCGTGGAGGGAGCTATCGCCGCCCTGGAAGGCGTGGAAGAGATCACAACCTCGTTAAACAATCGGCAGGCAACCATCGGCGTCAGTTTCAACAAGAATGTAAAATTCAAATACATTTTCCTCAAATTGCAGGAAAAAATCGACCAGATTCGCGACAATCTCCCTGAGGGATTTACGGTGATGGTTAACCGCGTAAATCTCCAACAGATGAACAACCAGTTTATGGAGCTTCAGGTGAGAGGCAGCGGCGGTACCGACAGGGTGAGAAATATTGTCGATCAGGAAGTGGTGAACCAGTTGGGAAACCTCGACGGAATTGCTGCCGTCAATGTTTACGGCGGCAAAGAAAGAACCATAGAGGTAACCATCGACAAGGCGGCTTGCGATGCATACGGCATTACCATGGCCGGAATACGCGGCGCATTGAGTTCTAACTCCCAAAACCGGACATTTGCAGGTTATCTGCATCAGTCGAGCAAGCGATATTTTGTCCACGTAACCGCCGAATACGGAAATGTTGCCGATATCCAGAACATAGTGCTTGCCGAAGGACCGATTTTCCTGAAAGATGTCGCCGAAGTATACTTCGGTGTTAAAGAAGAAACAACCATCAGCCGCGTGAACGGACTGGACGCTATTTCCATTAGGCTGGTCAACGATTCGCAGGCAAACCTTATCGACCTGTCGCACCGCGCACAGGAGCTGATAGCAAGCCTGAACCAGAAGCTGGATCCGCAGGATATTGAAATTGTCATCCAGTCCAACTCAGCCGAAGTGATGGAAAAGAACATCGACCAGATTGTGTCGCTGGCGCTTGTCGGCGGCTTGTTGGCCATTTTTGTACTTTGGATTTTTCTGAAAAATATACGCATCGTTTTAATTATCGCCTTGGCCATACCGGTATCGGTTTTTTCAGCATTCAATTTTTTCTATGCCGCCGGTATTTCCATCAACAGCCTCACGCTGGTGGGTATGGCACTCGCTGTGGGTATGCTTTTGGATAACAGCGTGGTCGTCTTGGAGAATATATACCGGCTTGCGGGTAAAAACTATTCGCACGAAAGAGCCGTTACGCAGGGAACCACCGAGGTGTGGCGCTCTATCGTGGCCGCCACGCTAACAACTGTCACCGTGTTTGTGCCGTTTATTTTTTCCTCCAATTACATGATAAAGCTGTTGGGCAACCACATCGGCGTATCCATTATTTCCACGCTTCTGGTTTCGCTGGCGGTGGCGCTTATGCTGGTGCCGATGACCGCTCATTCTTTACTCCGGAGGAAAGCTTCGGACAACACTTTCTTCGAGAAAGTCACCACCAATAGCCGAATCATCCAGATATACATTGTTTTCCTCAAAGAGAGCTTGCGAAAACCCGCCCGCACCATAATAGGCGCCCTTGTGCTCTTTTTCCTCAGCATTTTCGTCATTTTGGCCACCAGTGTCAACAATCTCCGCGAGGTGGAACAAGACAGGTTCTCGCTATATGTGACCATGCCCACCGGCTCAACGCTCGAAGC
>WRIQ01000002.1 GCA_009782655.1 Prolixibacteraceae bacterium | reverse complement strand
ATAATGATTGGTATTTATCAGTATATAAAAGCCCAAAAATGGAAAAAAGCCGAATTTGTATCTAAGGAAATCAAAGAATTTTACAATGATTTTGATATAAAAAGAGCATTTACCTTACTTGACTGGAATTCCAACGAATTGGTTTTAAAGGAAAATGAGTTAGATGAAAAGAAAAAAATACATTTTACGGACGACTTGATTTTTTCCTCACTTGCACTCAACGAGAACAAAGGCTGTGATTTGGCAGGATTTAATAATGATTTGACAGGGTTCAGCAAAGAAGAAGTTGTAATCAGGGGAATTTTTGACAGTTTATTAGGCTGGCTTATCATGTTCAACAGTTATATTGAAACAAAATTGGTTACGGCAGAGGATTTACGACCGTATCTGATTTATTGGATTCAAATATTGGCCGACGCTGACAACAATAGAAAACCCGAAAAAGTAAGAAAGCAGATTTGGAAATATATTGACGCAAACTATGGCATACTTCGAGAATTTTGCGGTAAATTTGGGTTCAAACATATAAAAACATAATCATTATGGAACAGGAAAAAGTTAAACTGACGGCATATTTTGGCGTAAATCTGGCACAACTATTATCGGAAAAAATTTGCGAAGTGGAAAACAAATTTCCTGCGGACAAGTTTATAGCGCTTGTTCAGCAAAACTATTCCGATAAGACCTACACACAAAGAATTGAATTAATTGCAGATGCTTTGTATGCTTGTTTACCAATCGATTACGATAAGTCTATCAAAATTCTCGTAAATATCATGGGCGATGAAAACCCCAAAGAAACGGGAATGTTTACAGACTTTTACTGGCTGATGCCTGTTGGGAAGTTTATTGAAAAATACGGATTAGCGCATTTTGATACCTCAATAAAGGCGATCGAGGAGCTTACCAAAAGAAATACAGGCGAGTACGCCATACGCCCCTATCTGAGGAAGTACACGGCACAATCCGTTGAGCAAATGAAAACCTGGGCACAATCCGAAAATTTTCACCTTCGGCGATTGGCAGCAGAAGGCATAAGACCCAAATTACCTTGGTCGAGTAAACTGGACATTTTCATTGATAATCCGAAACCCGTATTTGAAATTTTGAATATCTTGAAAACGGAACAGGTGAAATTTGTAATGAAGTCGGTAGCAAATAACATTGCGGATTATATTAAAGTAAATTCTGATGCGGCTTTTGAATTAATCAGAGAATGGGAAAAGAGCGATAATAAGAATACGCAATGGATAATCAAACATGCAACGAGGAAATTAAAATAATCGGCTTGAGAAAAATGCACCGTTAAAATATTCCGTATCAATAAATTATGATTAAAGTTCATCATTACACCTTTGCCCCTATCGGGGTTGATTTCCGTCGCTTCGTTATCGAATTAAATATGTGGACGTTCCTGCTTGCACACGTTGTTGTATTTCAAGTTAATTCACGCAAAAACACAAAATTGGAAAATTATTTTGCAAACGTTAAACCATTATCTTTGTCAAATTGAATCACAGGATTTACAGGAAATGGTATTTTTGATGCTATGAATCAGATAACAGAAGTAAGGAACTTATTAGACCTCCAACAATTCCAGAAGTTCGACAATCTGGAATTGATTGCGCGTGAAGTCGTTGAGGGATTTATCACTGGGTTGCACCGGAGTCCTTTCCACGGTTTTTCCGTCGAGTTTGCCGAACACAGGCTTTACAATCAGGGCGAATCCACAAAATCAATCGACTGGAAGCTGTATGCCCGCACCGACAAACTATTTGTGAAACAGTATGAAGAAGAAACCAACCTGCGCTGCCAGTTGGTTGTCGATATTTCGTCGTCCATGCTTTTCCCATACTCAAAAGGTTCAAATCATCTGTTCAACAAGTTGGCTTTTTCGGTTTATACGGGGGCAGCATTGATTTACATGTTGCGCAAACAGCGCGATGCCGTTGGGCTGACACTTTTCTCCGACGAAATAGAATACCACCTGCACCCGCGCCTTTCGTCGGTTCATGCCGAGGTGATGATGAACAAACTGGCAGAATTTTTACGTCCCGAAAATATGCATCTCCGCAAAACTACCAACACATCGGCGGCGTTGCACCAGATTGCCGAAAATATTCACAAACGTTCGTTAGTGGTTATCTTCAGCGATATGATTGACGATGAAAAAACGGAAGAACTTTTTTCGGCGCTCCGCCACCTGCGCTACAACAAACACGAGGTATTGCTTTTCCATGTTACCGACCACAAAAAGGAACGCAAATTTCAATTCGATAACCGCCCGCATCGCTTTGTAGACCTCGAAACAGGGCAATCCATCAAACTGAACCCTTGGGAAATAAAATCGGGATATGTGAAAAGCGTAGACGAATATTTCGAGGAGTTGAAAGTCAAGTGCGGCCAATACATGATCGATCTGGCCGAAGCCGACATCAACGAAGATTTTAGTCAAGTGCTGCTGACCTACCTCGTGAAAAGGAAAAAATTGTATTAACATACGCTGTTTCCGGAGAACCATGGGCATGGAAATCATCGAAAAATATTTTCCGAAGTTGGACAAAATCCAAAGGGCGCGGTTCGAAAAACTCGATTCACTGTATCGCTTTTGGAACCATCGGATTAATCTGATTTCGCGGAAAGACATCGACGCGCTCTACGAAAAACATGTGCTTCATTCGCTGGCCATTGCGCAGTTCATCCGTTTCGAGCCCGGCACAAAAATTCTTGACGCAGGCACCGGTGGCGGTTTTCCGGGAATTCCGCTTGCCATTTTTTTTCCTGATGTGAAATTTCACCTTGTGGATTCCATAGGAAAAAAAATCAAAGTGGTGACCGATATCGCCGCCCAACTGCAATTGGACAACGTTGCGGCACAACAGATTCGCGTCGAGCAACTCACCGCGAAATATGATTTTGTGGTAAGCCGCGCCGTTACCGCTTTCCCCGAATTTGTGAAATGGATTCGCAAAAATATCTCGCCCGAAAATTCCAATGCTATACCCAACGGCGTCATCTACCTGAAAGGCGGCGATTTGCAAAACGAATTGAAACCATTTGGTCGACAAACAGATACAACGCCCCTGTCCCACTTCTTTGAAGAAAATTTCTTCGAAACAAAAAAATTGGTTTACATGCCCGTGTATAGCCGCAGGAACGCTATTTGAAGAATCTCAACCCGACAGATAAATCGAAACGGCCTACATTTATCCTCTTGCCGTTTTCATATTTTAAACGTTTATGAATGTAAAAAAAACATGTTTTTATCAAATAATTATCCTGCGTCGCCCGTATTTTATTCCGAAATATTTGGTACTGGCAACATCAACTGTTAACTTAGCGCGGTTAATTTTTTAGACATATTAATTTTATCAACTTTATGAAACGATTTTTTATACTTCTCCTACTGGCGGTACTTTTCGCGCCGTCAGTAAAAGCCGATGAAGGGATGTGGATTCCTTCGTTGATCTACAAACTGAATATCAACGCTATGCAGGCTGAAGGCTTCCGGTTGACTGCCGAAGACGTTTACAGCATCAACAATAACAGCCTCAAAGATGCGATTGTCTCCATCGGCGGTTGCACCGCCGAGATGGTCTCGCCCGACGGGCTCATGCTCACCAACCATCATTGCGCTTTCGGCGACATCCAAAACCACTCGTCGGTAGAACACGACTACCTGCGCGACGGCTTTTGGGCGCAGAAAAAATCGGACGAGTTGCCCAACGAACAAAAAATCGCCCGTTTTCTTATCCGCATAGAAGATGTCACCGAAAAAGTTCTGGCAGGCGTGAATGACAATATGAGTTTCGGCGAAAGGCAGGAAGCTATTTCGCAAGTATCCCGAAAATTAGAACGCGACGAAAAGGGCGATACCCATTACGATGTTCAAGTTAGAAGCTTTTTCGAATCAAACCAATATTTTCTTTTTGTTTACGAAACTTTCCGCGACGTGCGTCTTGTGGGCGCTCCCCCACAGGCTTTGGGAAAATTTGGCGGCGACACCGACAACTGGTCGTGGCCGCGCCACACCGCCGATTTTGCAATCTACCGCGTTTATTCCGGCCCCGATGGCAAACCTGCATCCTACTCCGAAAATAACATCCCCCTGAAACCGCGGCACTACCTTCCCGTTTCCATTAACGGCGTCAGGGACGGCGACTATGCCATGATTATGGGTTATCCCGGTACGACAAACCGCTATCGCACCTCCTCCGAAGTGCAATTTATAATGGATGTTACCAACCACATCCGCATCGACGTGCGCGAGAAAAAACTGGCCATCATGAAAGAATATATGGAAACCAGCCAAAAAGCACGCATCCAGTATGCCAACAAATATGCCGGAAGTTCAAACTATTACAAATACAGTATCGGGCAGAACCTGGGACTGGAAAACCTGAATGTTATTGATCGCAAAAAAGAATTCGAAAACGAATTTTCGAGGTGGGTGGCCGCTTCTCCGCAACGAACCGCAAAATATGGAAACGTGTTGCAGTCCATTAGGGAAGTATATGCCGATAACACCGGCAAAATAGCACAGAGCTATCTGGGAGAAACTCTGCTCTCGGGCCCCGAAATCTTCCTCTTTGCATACAGAACGCGCGCACTTTATAACTTGCTCGACAAACCCGACGAAAACAACGAAAGAATCAAACAGATAGTTTCTTCAGTTGAAAACTCCCTCGACGATTTCTACAAAGATTACGATGCTGCAACCGATAAAAAAATTGCCGTTTCCATGCTGGATTTGTATAAAAAGCGCGTCGCCCCGCAATATCTTCCAAAATTCTACAACACGATTGAAAAAAAGTACAAAAACAATTATAAAAAATTTGTCGACGATCTGTTTGCCAAAACAGCATTTGCCGATCCATCAAAATTGCGGGAATTTCTGAAAAATCCCCAAAAGAAAATTTTTGACAAAGACCCTGTATTTTTAGCCGCCATCGATATTTTCGACATGATGGCCAAACTACAGGGCGAAATGCAGGTTTATGCCCTGAAACTGGAAGAAGCCCGCCATTTGTTTTTAGCCGGAATCATGGAGATGCAGCCCGACAAAGTGTTTTATCCCGACGCCAATTCTACCATGCGCCTCACGTATGGAACCGCAGGAAGCTACAATCCCCGCGACGGCGTTAAGTACAAAGAAACAACCACCGTGCAAGGATATATCGAAAAGGAGGTTCCCGGCGATTACGAGTTTGATGTGCCTCCGCGCATGAAACAATTGGTGCTGACAAAAGATTTCGGGCAGTATGCCGACGAGAACGGCGACCTAATCGCCTGTTTCATCAGCAACAACGATATCACCGGCGGTAATTCGGGCAGTCCCGTGATAAATGCCAACGGCGAACTTATTGGAATAGCCTTCGACGGAAACTGGGAAGCCATGAGCGGCGACTTGGCCTTCGAACCCGACCTGCAACGTACCATCAGCGTCGACATCCGATTCGTGCTTTGGGTTATCGACAAATATGCAGGCGCAACCCACCTTATCAACGAAATGACCATCGTAAAATAGTTGATCGTCACACAAAACTGGAAATCGTTATACAGAAGAACTGGAAATGAAGGTTGTGCAGTTTGCAGAAAGCGCTTACAGCCCATAATCCCCGTTCAAAACCCGCTTAGTTTTCGATGTCGCTGCGCGATGCTTCACCGCAGTTCGCATTTGCGAATCGGCCGCCTGCTTTATTATCTTTTTTTGATCAATCAATTTCAGGCTGTGGCCTTGCTATTTGCTACGTCGAAAAAATTATCTTTGCCATCCGATACAACCTGTAGAAATTAAGATTATGATACGCGAAAAAGTCAAAGAAATTCTCGAAAACGGCAAAATAGGAAGCAAGACGCTGGTCAAAGGCTGGGTGCGCACCAAACGAAGCAGTAAAAATGTAAACTTCATCGCGCTGAACGATGGCTCCACAATTCATAATCTGCAGGTTGTAGCCGATGTGGAGCACTTTGGCGAAGAGTTGCTGAAAGACGTCAACACCAGTACATCGCTGGCGATAATCGGGCAATTGGTCGAATCGACAGGCAGCGGACAGAAGGTGGAACTGGTGGCCGAAGAAATTATCATATACGGCAAAGCCGATCCGGAAAAATACCCCATCCAGCCAAAGAAACATTCGCTTGAGTTTCTCCGCGAAAATGCCCATCTGCGCTTTCGCACCAGCGTCTTCGGCGCTGTTTTCCGCATTCGCCATGCCATGGCCTTCGCCATTCACGACTATTTCAACCGCAAAGGATTTTACTACCTGCATACGCCCATCATCACGGCTTCGGATGCTGAAGGCGCCGGACAGATGTTCCGCGTAACAACGCTCGATGCGCAAAATCCGCCGCTCACCGACAACAGACAAGTGAATTTCGCCGAAGATTTTTTCGGAAAGCCCACCAACCTCACCGTATCGGGACAATTGGAAGGCGAGTTGGGCGCCACCGCTCTGGGCGAAATATACACGTTCGGACCTACTTTCAGAGCCGAAAATTCAAACACCTCGCGCCACCTCTCGGAATTTTGGATGATTGAACCCGAAATGGCGTTCTATGAACTCGAAGACAACATGGATTTGGCCGAAGATTTTCTCAAATCCCTTATCCGCTATGCGCTCAACAATTGCATGGACGACCTGAAATTTCTCGCTTCGAGGCTTAGCGACGAGGAAAAAAATAAACCTGCCGACCAGCGGTCGATGGATCTGATTGAAAAACTGAAATTTGTCGCCGAAAATGACTTTATGCGCCTCAACTATACCGAAGCCATCGCGATACTGAAAAATTCTAACCACTACAAAAAGAAGAAATTTCAGTTTCCCGTTGAATGGGGCATCGACCTGCAAAGCGAACACGAACGCTATCTGGTTGAAAAACATTTTGAAAAACCGGTAATACTCGTCAATTACCCTAAGGACATCAAAGCTTTCTATATGAAGCAAAACGACGACGGCATGACTGTAGGCGCCATGGACGTGCTTTTCCCGCAAATTGGCGAAATTATCGGCGGCTCGCAACGCGAACACGACTTGGAAAAGTTAGTCAACAGAATGCGCGAAATGCACATCGATGAAGATGAGATGTGGTGGTATCTCGACACGCGCCGTTTCGGAACCGTTCCGCACAGCGGCTTCGGCCTCGGCTTCGAGCGGTTTATCCAGTTTGTAACCGGAATGGGCAACATCCGCGACGTGATCGCTTTCCCGCGCACACCTAAAAATGCGGAATTTTAAGCGATAAAAGCCGATATATCGGAAGCGGCTGAAAAAGATTTTCCTTTCGGGAAACCCGAAACCTGTTGCCCGTTGCTGTTTCCCGCATTGTACTCTTCCATGTTTACCAAAACGTTAAACCCATGAAACACGGCGGGGTAAAAAAATAAAAATCGGCGAAATCAAATAATTTTGTATGGCATAAAAAGTTTCTGTAAATTAAATATTTACAATACCGATGAAGCGTTTAACAATTTAAAATTAATACCATGAAAGTTACAGTTGTAGGAGCCGGCAATGTAGGTGCAACATGCGCACAGGTTATTGCCCAGAAAAATATCGTACAGGAAGTTGTCGTAGTCGACATCAAAGAAGGCCTTTCGGAAGGAAAAGCTTTGGATTTATGGCAAACGGCACCCGTGAATTATTACGACACGCGCCTGATTGGTGCAACCAACGACTACGCAAAAACACAAGGTTCGCATGTAGTTGTTATCACTTCGGGCGTGCCCCGCAAACCCGGCATGAGCCGCGACGACCTGATTTCGATAAATGCCGGAATTGTTAAGAGTGTTACTGAAAATATTGTCAAATACAGCCCCGAGGCCATTATTGTTGTGGTTTCCAATCCGTTGGATGTAATGACTTATGCAGCTTACACATGCTCGAAACTTCCCAAAACCAAAGTGTTGGGAATGGCCGGCATTCTGGATACCGCTCGTTACCGTGCATTTTTGGCCGAAGCGCTTGACATTTCGCCGCGCGACATACAGGCGCTGCTCATGGGTGGACACGGCGACACCATGGTTCCGCTGCCCCGCTACACCACTGTTTCGGGAATCCCCGTCACAGAATTGATAGACGCCGAGAAATTGGACGCCATTGTGAAACGCACCATCAACGGTGGCGGCGAACTGGTTAACCTGATGGGGACTTCAGCATGGTATGCGCCCGGCTCGGCAGCCGCTCAAATGGTTGAAGCCATCGTTCTCGACCAAAAAAGAATTTTCCCCTGCTGCGTGAAACTCGACGGCGAATACGGCCTGAAAGACATATTTGCAGGCGTACCCGTGAAATTGGGCAAAAACGGAATCGAAGAAATCATCGAAGTAAAACTCAACGACAGCGAACAGCAGTTGCTGAACAGCTCCGCCGATGCCGTAAAAAAAATCATGGCTGTTTTGGATGGAATGAATATTCTTTAACGAAAAGGATATTGACGCGATAACGAAAACGGATGGTTCGCAAACGGATCATCCGTTTTTTTACCAGTATAGCCGGAAACAGCCAGACGGCAGGCAACTAAGAAATTCTAAAAAGCAGTTTATGCAAAAGACAATTCCTTTCGAACTCATTGCTTTGGAAGAAAATAACTACCACATAACGGTGTATTGCAAATTCGACAACGACGACGAAGGAATGTGGGTTATCGATACCGGCGCCTCGAAAACCGTATTCGACCAAACATTGGAACACCTCTATTCGCCCCTCGAAGTAGACGACTCGCTGGAGATAAAATCGTCGGGGATAGGAGGCGCCAGACTGGAAACAACGCTGGGGAAATTGCACGCTTTCGCGCTGGGCGATTTACGCATGGAGCCCATGCAGGTGGCGCTCATCGATCTATCGCATATCAACGAATTGTATTACAACGCCACCGACAAAAAAATCTGCGGACTCATCGGCAGTGACTTCCTTCTCAAACACAAAGCCGTTATCAACTACGAAACGCAGGAACTCATTTTGCAAACGGAAGATTTATAGTTGCCTGCGATCATAACCTTTTTTAAAAAAATCTTAACCGGAATTTCCAGAGAAAGTGTATATTTGCGGCCGCAGTTCGAGAAATAAGTTGAAAACATCGAAATACATATCAGTAAAGCGCTTACAGAAACTGGCAATATTTGTCGGCATTCTGGTTTTCGCCTGTTTATTCGACCATTATCACAAAAAAACCGAACAGGACAGGAATCCCGTGCAACAACAAAAAAACGAAGACCCGAAAGAAGAACGCGGTTTTTTCTGTGTTTTCAGCGCACCTTCCACCTTTTCGTTGAAATTATCGGTGCAAAAAGATATTCCCAAAAATTTATCGGTTTACAACATCCTTTTGAAGTTGGCCATGCACAACAATGCCCGCGCGTACCACACGCTGCAAACAGAATCGTTGGACTATTCGCCCGATATACTGCAAAGAAATCTCATGGCCATAAACTGTTACTACACGTCGCCCTCCGACGATATACCTCTTTTTTCCTGATTTCTTCATTTTGCCGGGCAAAAATATTTGCTCTGCTTTTCGACAATATTTTTTAACTACAAATAACAAAAAAATCAACAATTTAATTTTTTTAATATGCAAAACAAAGGAGCAATTCTGACATTAATCGTGCTGCTTTTTGCTGTTAGTCTCTACCAATTGGGATTTACATTCAAGACGGCGCAGGTTGAAAAACGTGCCAAGGAATATGCACAAGGCAATAACGCAATAGAAAACGCATATCTCGACTCTATTTCGGGAGAACCGGTTTACAGTTTTCTGGGGCTAAAAAAATTCACCTATCAGGAAGTGAAAGGCCTCGAACTGAATTTGGGTCTCGACCTGAAAGGCGGTATGAACGTGACGCTGGAGGTTTCTGTCGTTGACGTTATCAGAGCCTTATCGAACTACAGCGCCGATTCCACTTTCAATGCAGCGCTGGCACGGGCTACTCAAATGCAGAAAAACAGCACACAAGATTATGTAACCCTCTTTGGCGAAGCGTTCGAACAAATCGACCCGAACGCCAAGTTAGCCGCAGTTTTCAACACCCTCGAGTTGAAAGACAAAGTGAAATTCAACTCCACCAATGCCGAAGTTCTCAATGTAATACGCGCCGAAGCCGACGTTGCAATCGACAACTCGTTCAATATTCTTCGCACACGTATAGACCGTTTCGGTGTTGCACAGCCCAACATTCAGCAGTTGCAAACCCGTGGACGCATTTTGATTGAACTGCCCGGCATCGACAATCCGGAAAGGGTGCGCAAACTTTTGCAAGGAACCGCCCAACTGGAATTCTGGGAAACCCACGAAAATGAGGAAGTGTATCCCTACCTGCTGCAAGCCAACCAAAAACTACGGGAAATTCGCGCGCTCGACGTTGCCGTTCCTTCAGATTCCACAGACGTTGCAACTCCTTTCGACTCCACAGCCGATAACATCGCCGCCACCGACTCTCTTTCGACGTCATCGTTGATCGACGAGCTGAAAAGCGACTCTACAAACGTGATGAACAACCCCGAAAACCTCGAAAATTTCAGGAAAGAGTTTCCGCTTTTTGCTGTTTTGTCGCCCAGCACCAACGAAATAGGCCAATTAATGTCGGGCCCCACTGTTGGGATAGCGCAGACAAAAGATACCGCCCGTGTGAATGAGATACTCAACATGGAACAGATTCGCAATATCTTCCCGCGCAACATGATGTTCCGCTGGTCGGCGAAATCGATGGACCCAACAGGGAAATTTTACAGGCTTATAGCTCTCAAGGTAAACACACGCGACGGAAAAGCGCCGCTTGTCGGCGATGTGATTACCGACGCGAAAAGCGATTTCGACCAGTATGGACGTCCGGAAGTGAGCATGTCGATGAACAGTGAAGGCGCAAAAACATGGGCACGTCTCACCAAAGAAAATATCGGCAAGTCGATAGCCATTGTCCTCGATGGGTATGTTCGTTCGTTCCCCTCGGTTATGAATGAAATTACGGGCGGCCGCTCCAGCATCACCGGACTGGAAAATGTTGAAGAGTCGCAAGACCTTGCCAACATTCTGAAATCGGGTAAGATGCCCGCGCCTGCTCACATCATTCAGGAAGATGTTGTTGGCCCGTCGTTGGGAAAAGAAGCTATCTCGTCGGGTATGTATTCATTTCTGATTGCCTTTGTTGTTGTATTAGTATATATGTTCTTCTTCTACAGCCACAAAGCCGGTTTGGCCGCCAACATCGCACTGATATCAAATGTATTTTTTATCTTCGGCATTCTGGCTTCTCTGGGAGCCGTACTCACGCTGCCCGGCATCGCCGGTATCGTACTGACAATCGGTATGGCCATCGACGCCAACGTGCTTATCTATGAGCGGGTGCAGGAAGAATTAAACGGCGGAAAAAGCCTGAAACTGGCCATTTCCGATGGTTATAAAAATGCGTATTCGGCCATCATCGACGGACTGGTAACCACCTTGTTGACAGGTATTGTGCTGTATATTTTTGGTTCAGGGCCCATAAAAGGTTTTGCAACTACGCTCGTCATCGGTATTCTGACCTCGCTGTTCAGCGCTATTTTCATCACACGCCTTATTTTTGAATGGCAACTGAAACACAACAAAAAAATTACGTTTACCGCCGAAACGACACGTAACTGGCTGCGCAATACAAAAATCGATTTTCTGGATAAACGTAAAATGGCTTATATCATTTCGGGATGCGCGATTTTACTTTCGTTGATTTCGTTTGCTGTCCGCGGTTTCAATCTGGGTATCGACTTCAAAGGGGGCCGCACTTATGTTGTTCGTTTCGACGAAGATGTGAAGGTTTCGGATGTTCAGCAGGGGCTTGCCAAAGTTTTTGAAATGCCGCCCGAAGTAAAAACCTTTGGCGGCAACAACCAGATTCGCGTCACAACCACATACAAAATAGACGATATGTCGGACAATGCGGATGATGAAGTGGAAGGATTGTTATACAAGGGGCTGACAGAAGGCGGGTTCATCTCTTCCAATGTTTCCTTCGAAAATTTTTCTACCAACTACCGGCTGAGTTCGCAAAAAGTGGGGCCCACCATTTCGCACGACATCCAACGCGATGCGATTATTGCGGTTCTGTTTTCGCTTGTCATCATCTTCCTCTATATTCTTCTCCGGTTCCGCAACTGGCAATATGGGTTGGGCGCTATTGTGGCGCTGGCGCACGACGCCATCATCGTGTTGGGCGTTTTCTCGGCTTTGCACTCGCTGTTGCCATTCTCGCTCGAAATCGATCAGGCTTTCATAGCAGCTATCCTGACCGTGCTGGGATATTCCATCAATGATACGGTGGTTATTTTCGACCGTATCCGCGAATACATAAAACTCTACCCGAAGCGCGAACTGGGCTCAACGATGAATCATGCTACCAACAGCACCCTACGCCGTACATTCAGTACTTCGATATCGACATTTGTTGTTGTTCTCGCCATATTCCTCTTTGGAGGAGCTACCATTCGTGGCTTTACATTCGCTTTGTTGGTTGGTATCGCTGTGGGTACCTACTCTTCGTTGTTTGTCGCGTCGCCGCTTGTTTACGACCTGAAAACATGGGCGCTCAGCAAAACAGGAGCTAAAAGTAAAAAATAAAGGCTGAATTTGGGCCTTGTACAGTACAGTTATAAAAAAAAGGGCGCGTCCGGTTGACGCGCCCTTTTTTTTATTTGATAAATACAAATCAAACAATTCTCTGCGGTTTACCATTTGCGGAAATCGTTGTTCATTCCGTATAATTTCGAGTTCCATGGAGAATAACGTCTTTCGATGCGCTTGATGGTTATTATGTTGCTTTCTTCGTCGTGCGTATCGTTGAAATAAAGATGTAAAGCCATCGAAATGGCAGCAATCTCGGAAGCCGGAATCTCGGACGGAGATATGGAGCTTACTGGCTTTGAAGTTGTGGTATTCTGTCTTTCCATTCGTTTTTTCGAGCTTCTCACACTCAGATATGCCGTGAAATTGAAAGCGAAAATAAGCAGTACCAAACCCACAAAAACTACCACCAATCCTATTAATGAAGCCATTAGAATGTCACTCCAAGTCAATGAAACATTGAGCAAAATCATAGTTATAATTTTAAAAAGATGAAAATTGAATTTTGATTGAAAAAATAGGCAAGTCGTGCTATTGTAGGTAAATATCAATTTGCTTGCCCGATTTAAAAAGAAAATGAGTTGTACGGACAATTCGCCCGAAGCGAAACAAATCTCTGCAACGGCTTAGAACCGAGGCGACTCCGCACATTAACGATTTGCAGGCTAAATCAATAATTTGCGCAAGGCGTAGAGGTAATATCCATCTTTTTCCTTCTGCGAACGGAAAGAGATATAAATGGTTCTTACGGAGGACAGTTGCCGCCGCTTGATGCTCGAAAAGTACGATTTTAGCATGAAAGAGGAACCGCTGTCGGTGTTCAACATCGTAACCGGCAACCTCGGGCAGGATATTCTGTTGCTAAGTCCGCCCTGGGCCATCAGCGCTCTGTACACCGCATAAAAAGGGATGTCTTCGGAAGGAAAAGAAACCTCGTCGATGATTTCCGTTTTAGCGCCCGAAGCTGCAATGCCATTCTCCGGCAAATGTACGTTTATAAAGGCCAAGCCTGTTATCAGTACAACAATCAACGAACTATATGAGAAAAATCGCTTCATGCTATTTCATCTTCAAAACCGCCGCAAAAATCTGTCTTTTCTTCCACATCTCCAAATTCTCGGCAGGAAGAAATTTACACACCCCATATTGTTAAAAAAGCCGGAAGCTTCATTGCGTAAAACTATTTTTGGAAGTTTTCACGTTTAAATTTTATACTTTTACGAAAAAGTAAGGCTATGAAGAGGATTATTGTCATTATTATACTGTTGGTCATAGTCGCTTTGGGGGTAGCGCTTTATTTTTTCAAACCGCAGCAGTTCCTGTTTTTCAGGGATTCGCCTGCATACAAAGCCATCCCTACCGATGCGGCCATGTTTTTCGAGATAAATTCCCTACGTTCGTTATCGGCAGATAATGCCGTTTTACAGGAGTTGTCTGACGCCGGTTTTTGGCCTTCTTTTTTTGAGGCGAAAGAGCATTTCGATTCTATTACAAGTTCTTTGGAAGTAGCTTCGTTACGGAATGAAAAATTGGTGGCTGTCTTCAAATTCAAAGGGCGCGACGAGCTAAGCCCGCTTTTCATCGTCCACGGCGGCAACGACAACAAGCAGAAAAATTGGATCTATATTATTGACCACTTTTTCCCTGCCACCGCCCACAACAGGAAGCAACGCAGCTACGACAATTTCACCATCACCGACATCACCGATGCACAGGGGCGCAACGTTTTTTCCTATGCTTTCGGCGAGGGGTTGCTTCTGGCAGGCCCCAAAGCGATTTTGGTAGAACAAGGGCTACGGCAACTAAATTCGCAAGGTTTGCTGGAAAATCAGGGATTTAAAAAAGTTAACACGCTGGCGCAGAACCATGAAGATATTTCGCTGTATGTCAACCAAAAATATCTGCCCAGCTCTGTTATGTACCACCTGAGCAACGAAACCGTCTCCTCGGTCGACGAATTTGGTGAAACACGCACGGTGCGCCACAGCCGTGACATTCAGGAGTTTGAAAAATTCGCCGACTGGAGCGAATTCGATATAAATATTTCTGACGACGGCATAAAATGTACAGGCGTTTCGGTGGCTTACGATTCGCTGTACCACTATCTGTCGGTTTTCGAAAGGCAACAACCTTTGCGCTCATATGCCAGCAGGCTTCTTCCCGACAATACCTCCCTGTTTGTCGATGTGACCTTTTCGGATTACAATCTTTTTTCGGAAAAACTGGAAAACTATTTCACCAATACCGGCCAGTTTTATAAAAGAGAAGTGAATCTCAAAACGATGGGCAGGCAAAGCCGCACCGACATCAAGGTGATGCTCGGCAATATTGTAAGCAACACAGTTATAATGGCTTACACCACTATCCCTGATGATCCGTCGCGAAAATCGGGCGTAATCGTTGTCCCCGTTAAAAACCG
Source organism: Prolixibacteraceae bacterium (assembly GCA_009782655.1). The sequence goes on along the minus strand of WRIQ01000002.1, from coordinate 2,762 downwards.
GAATAATGCAGAAGGGCAAATATTACAAATGTTGAAAAACTATGCCGAACAAAGAAAAGCGGAACTCTCGGACTACTCAGTAACCATCGACAATGCGCGAAAGCACTATGCCTATAAATTCCCATTTCCGTCGCTGCCGGGCGAATGGCTTGGCAAACCCTTCTACTCGGTGAAAGCCAATTATGTGGGATTTTGGGAGAACAACGTTGTTTTTGCAACCGGCGAAAACGAGTTGGCGGAATATTATAAAAAAATGTCGAACGGCGAATTTTTATCCAAAAATGGAAGCTACCAGAAATTTATGCAGAATGCCGACAGCCGCGCCAACATCAACGTTTTTGTCGACATTGCCCACGGTTTCCCGTTGGGGAAAGAGCTGCTCGAAAGCAGCCTGTTCAAAAAAATGACAGCCCGAAGCAGCAGTTTGAAAAAATTCAGGTACTTCAACTGGCAGATTTCATATTCCAAAAAAGAGACATTTCACAACAATGTGTCAGTCAGTTACGGAAAAATTATACAGTCGGATGCCAAAGCGCTGGCCAAATCCTCAATTGGCTCGAAGTTGGCGATAGCGCCTAAAATTGTGCGAAATCCCGCCGACAAGCAACGCAGCAACATAGTTGTTCAGGATCAGAAAAATGTGCTTTACCTGCTCTCCACCGATGGCGACATTTTATGGAAACGCAATTTGGCAAGCCTGATTATGAGCGAAATATATCCTGTTAACTCGCCAAAAAACGGCGATCTTCAATTTCTTTTCAACACAAAAAGCACCATCTTCCTCCTCGACAAAGACGGCAACGACGTGTCGCCCTTTCCCGTGCCAATTCCTTCGGAAGCGTCCAACGGAATCGCCGTTTTCGATTACGACAACAAACGCAACTACCGTATCTTTCTGGCCGACAAGGAAAACCACATCAAAGTTTACGACATAACCGGCAAACAGGTATCGGGATGGAAATTCGACAAAACCGAATCGGAAGTTACCACGCCCGTGCAGTATTTTAAAGTCGCCGGAAATGATTATCTCGTATTTAAAGACAAAAACAAAATTTACATCCTGAACCGGCAAGGCGAGAGCAGGGTGGAACCGAAAGCGACATTCGAAAACTCCGCCAATCCACTGATATTAAGCGCATCGGGAAAAGCCAAAATCATTGCCACCGATAAAAAGGGAACGGTTTATAACTTATTCCTTGATGGCGCCTTTGAAAGCGTCAAAGCCGGTTCCTACTCCGCCAAACACTTTTTCACGGCGGCCGACTTTGATGGCGATGGCAGCCTCGAATTTATCTTCGCCGACGGCGACCAGTTAACCGTGACCGACGAAAAGGGAGAAAAACGGTTTTCACAGAAAATAAAGGGTAACATCAGCTTTTGTCCCATCGTTTTCAGCCTCGACGAAACATCTAAAAAAATAGCGCTTTATTCTGAAAAAGGAGGACGCATTTATCTTTTTCACCACGACGGAGCGCCCTTCGATACTCCATGGCTCAAGGCGGGAAGCCCGTTCACCGTCGGTAAACTGAACAGCAGCAACCCTGCTGCCAATCTCATTACCGGCGACGGCACAGGGCAAATCTCGATTATTGCGCTAAACTGATTTGCGAAAAATATATATCAGCGAACTGCAACGACCGATGTTGAAAAGGCCGACTAACCACGATATTTTTCCAAAGAAGAGGCCCTTCAGCAGCGACAATTTAGAGCGTTTGTATTTTTCACTGAGGATGGAAACGTAGAATGCATCAAAAGGCATTCTCTTCATGCCGCACATCTCAAAGCCGTATGTGGCCGCCAGTTTTTCGATTTGCGGCGGTGCAAAATGCCACAGGTGACGCGGTGCATCCCACGCCGCCCAAAACGATTTGTAATGCTGCGCATCCTGCGAGTCGGCGTTGGGAAGTGCAATTACCAAAGTTCCTGCGTCGTTCAACAACCGCGAAATGGTTTTCCAGTGCAAGTCCAAATCGGGCAGATGCTCCATTACATGCCAAAGCGTGATAACATCAAAAGAGTGTTCGGGTAATGCAAAGAGTTCTTCGGCTGGAAGAAGGGGAATGTCCCAGCGTCCGGCGGCAAAGTTGCGAGCTTCTTCGCTTTGATCGGTGCCGGTTACCCGCCATCCTTTCGCCTGCATGAATGCCAGGAAATAACCGGTGCCGGCACCAATATCCAAAAGCGTTCCTTCCTTCAATTGCGAAACGTTGTGCACTACCTTGAACTTGCACTTCAGCATGTAGTTTCGCACACGGTGATATACTTTGTTGACAATGCCCTCGGTGCTATCGGAGTGGGAAATATATTCCAAGGATTGATAATAATTCCCCATTTCGGAAAGGGGCGGCAAACCGGCCGTCAACCGAAAATTGCACGCGGCGCAAGCGAAAATGGGAAATTCTTCGCCTAAGGCAAAGTAGTCTTTCACATCAAAAACCTTGTTAAAGTTTTTGCCGCCGCACACAGGGCAAACCACATCTTTCAACATATCCATCAATAAGGATTTATGAGTAAAACCCAAACATTCGATTTTGAAATTCCCATTTGCCCGAAATGTTGAATTTTCTCATTTTTTGCACAAATACCGCATAAATAAAAACGCTAATACATTGTATAATAATGTTTTAATCTGCGCTAAATTATCAACATGGCGTCGCCGTAAGTTCCAAAGCGATAATTATTTTCGATGGCCGTTTTGTAAGCTTCCATCAGGAAATCGTATCCGGCAAAAGCCGAAACCATCATCAACAAGGTCGATAGCG
>WRIQ01000001.1 GCA_009782655.1 Prolixibacteraceae bacterium | reverse complement strand
AAGGCGCGATTCAATAAACATCAGCAGTTTGAAAAAACCGTATCCCAGCACTGCTCCTAAAATCCATCCTCCCAGTATGTCGAGCGGATAATGGTTTCCGTTGTAAATTCGCGAATAGGAAATCAGGAGCGCCCAAAATAAAATGGTGGAAAAAGCAGTTTTATTTCGAAATAAAAATAAAGTAAATACCAGTACGAAAAACGTATTCGAGGCGTGCGACGAAACAAACCCGTGGAGACCTCCCGGCCGCAAAACAATGTGTACCAAGCCTTCTATCGCCGGTTCGTGGCCGGGACGCAAACGCTGAACCGTTTCTTTCAGGAGCGTGGAAAGTTGGTCGCTAACGAAGATACCTGCCAACAAAAAAAGAATAATCAGCCACGATTTCCATCCATAGCGACGTATGTACACAAAAATCAGCGCCAGATAAAAAATCAGCCACGATTCCTTACGCGTGAAAAAAAGCATGGCGGTATCCCACCATGGAGAATTTAATCCGTTGAGCGCCAGAAACAATCTGGTATCGAGTTGCAATATAAAATCGAGTGCACCCATCAACTTTTATTTAATATCGACCAGATTGTATCTTTCAACTGCACAATGTTATAGCCTGTCACCGATGAAAAAAACAGGTGCGGGATATCTTCCAGCTCTTTGCTGATTTCGAGCGTCAACTCCTCGTCGAGCATGTCGGCTTTGCTGATGACCAGAAACCTGTCTTTGTCCAAAAGTTCGGGGTTATATTTTTTCAGTTCGTCCAACAAAATGAAATACTCCCTGCGATGATCCTGCGAGTCGGCGGCTACGAGAAACAGCAGCATGGAATTACGTTCTATGTGACGTAAAAAACGTATTCCCAAGCCTTTTCCCTTGTGCGCGCCTTCAATAATTCCGGGTATGTCGGCCATGACAAAGGATTGCTGGTTTCGGTAGCTCACAATTCCCAGATTGGGGACGAGCGTGGTAAACGGATAATCGGCGATTTCGGGTTTCGCCGCCGAAACCACCGACAGGAGCGTCGATTTCCCGGCGTTAGGAAACCCCACCAATCCCACGTCGGCCAGAATTTTCAACTCCATGATCATCCAACCTTCGGCACCGCTTTCGCCAAGTTGCGCATAACGGGGCGTTTGGTTGGTCGCCGATTTGAAATGTGCATTCCCTTGTCCGCCGCGTCCGCCGCGCATCAATATTTTTGTTTCGTCATCGTGGGTTATTTCCATCAGAAATTCGCCGGTCTCAGCATCGCGAACCACTGTTCCCATCGGTACTTCTATTATCTTGTCATCGCCGTTGGCGCCAAAGCTGGTTTGTTTGCCGCCCGCTTCGCCGTTTCCCGCTTTGATATGTCGCTTGTATTTGAGGTGCAGCAAAGTCCACATCTGGGCGTTTCCCCTGACGATAACATGTCCACCGCGTCCGCCGTCACCGCCATCGGGGCCTCCCTTGGCGACAAACTTCTCGTGCCGCAAATGTGCAGAGCCGGCGCCGCCATTGCCCGACCGGCAAAAAATCTTTACATAATCAACAAAATTACTTTCAGCCATTAAATCCTGTTTACGGCCTTTTCATGCCTTTATTAATTTGTCGATGGTTTGTTTCAGACGCGCATAGATATCTTCAATACTGCCCACGCCATCAACTCCGTAATGCTTTCCCTGCTTGCTGTAATAGTCGATGAGCAGAGCCGTTTCCCGGTTATAAACGTCAATGCGGTTGCGGATTATTTCTTCGTCCTGATCGTCAGCTCTCCCCGATGATTCACCCCGTTTCAGCAAACGATCTATCAATTCCCGCTCATTCACTTCCAGCGACAACATGCCCGAAACCGCCATATTTTTAGTTTCCAGCAGGGCGTCCAGTTCTTCGGCTTGCTTCACCGTGCGAGGAAATCCGTCGAAAATGAAACCCTTTGCATGGCTGGTGGTATCCAACTTTTCGTCGATAATTTTTATGACCATCTCGTCGGGAACCAACTCTCCCTTGTCGATAAGCTCTTTGGCTTCCATCCCAAGAGGCGTTTTCAGGGCAATTTCGTGGCGCAACAAATCGCCTGTCGAAAGATGCGCCAAATCGTAAATTTCTGCAACAAGTTTGGCCTGCGTTCCCTTTCCTGCTCCCGGAGGGCCAAAAAGAATCAAATTTTTCATATAGTTGTCAACTTACAATTGAATATATATCGGTCAGGTACCGCCCAAATTCGTTGTAATCAAGGCCGTAACCCACGATGAAATCGTTGGGGATTTCGAATCCCAGATAATCGATTTTCACTTTTTTCACCATCACTTCCGGTTTCGAAAGCAGAGAGGCAATTTTCACTTCAGCAGGCTGAAGAATGGCAAGCTGATCCATCACATTTTCAATGGTGAATCCTGAGTCTACAATATCTTCGACCACCACAACCGTACGTCCTTCGATAGCCTCGTCAAGCCCAATGATTTGCCGGATGGTTCCCGACGAACTAGTTCCATGGTAGGAAGCCATTTTTACGAACGTAATCTGGGCGTCGGTAATTTGGATGTTTTTCATCAAATCGGACATAAACATGAAAGCGCCGTTGAGCACACAAACAAAAAGCGGATCCTTGCCGGCCAAATCGCAATTCATCTTCTCAGCTATATTTGCAACGGCTTTCCTAATTTTCTCCTCCGGAATGTATAGTTTGAACTCCTTATCCGACAATTTGATGGTTTTCATACAATATTTGTTTTGTTTCGCAAAATTACCTAATTTTAGCCATCTAAAACCGGAAATTTATCAGGAAACGTAAAAACATCATATATAAGCAATAAAAATTGACGTATGACGCCAAAAATCAGCATTATTATGGGCAGCACTTCCGATTTGAAAATTATGGAAGACGCCGCCCGGGTACTCGAGGAATTTGAGATTCTTTTTGAGATGAACGCTTTATCGGCACACCGCACTCCCGCCGAAGTAGAATCTTTTGCCCGCGGCGCCCGCGATCGCGGCATTCGAGTTATTATTGCCGGAGCGGGCATGGCGGCGCATCTGCCCGGCGTAATTGCAGCAATGACGCCGCTGCCGGTTGTGGGCGTACCCATAAAGAGCGGTTTCGAAGGTCTCGATTCGTTATTGGCAATTGTGCAAATGCCGCCCGGAATACCCGTTGCTACAGTAGCCGTCAACGGAGCAATGAACGCCGCGCTACTGGCTGTGCAGATTATGGCCGTGGCCGATGAAAATCTCATGGCCAAATTTATTGATTACAAGGAAAATCTGAAAGCGAAAATTGTGAAGGCAAACGAAGAGCTTGCCTCCGTAAAATATAATTTTAAAATAAATTAAAAATCGTTCCAGTCCCCCCTGCGACGAAGATTTTCATGGAAGATGAAATTTGTATGCACTGCATTCATAATATTTGTTTTATCGTTAGCGTCAGGAGCAACAGAAAATCGTTTTTCAGGCGCCAGATCGCTGGCATTATCCCATGCAACTGTAGCTTTGGGCGGCAGCGAGGCGTTGTTTCATAATCAGGCGGCGATAGGTTTCAGCAACCGCATTTCGTTGGCAATGGCCTACGAATCGAGGTTTGCAATGAAAGAATATGCACTCATGTCGCTGGGGGCTGTCATTCCTTTCAAGCCGGTTGTTGTCGGACTCTCTTTCTATCAGTTTGGCAACAGCGTCTACCGCGAAAACAAAACCGGCCTTGTTCTGGCCCGCAATTTCGGCGAAAAATTTTCGATGGGTTTGCAGTTCGATTTTTTTTCGGAAAAAATTCCTGAAAACCGCGAAGCTTTTACGGCTGTCACCGTCGAATTGGGCTTCCTTTACAAGCTGAATGAAAAAATCACGGGTGGCATTCACATTTTCAATCCGGTGAAATCGGCATTGCATACGCCTGTCGGAAAAATTGAACTCCCTGTTAATGTGCGTATTGGTGGTATTTGGCATATCAAAAGCGATTTGTTTCTCGTTGCCGAAATCGAAAAACAAAAATCCAGGCCGCTGAAGCTGAAAGCGGGTGTGGAATATTCGCCACTGAACAGCGTCAGCTTCCGGCTGGGAATTTCGGACGGCCCTTTTATGCCTTCCGGCGGCGTCGGATTTCATTTCGGGAAATTCCTGTTCGACATCGGAACGGCATATTATCAATATCTGGGGTTTTCACCTTCGGCAAGCTTTGTTTTTGTGCTATGAAACGACGGGTGAGATATTGCATTCTGGCATTGATGATGACGCTGTCGGCAGCTTGGGCCGACGCTCAAGAACCGCATTGCAGTTTCCTCTCTTTCGACGATTTCATCGAAACCCTAATCGACGAACAGGAAGAGGGCGACGACATCGCATCGTGGCTCGAAGAGCTACAGATTTTGTTTGAAAATCCGCTGAATCTGAATGCCGCCTCAAAGGAAGATTTGCTCCGTATACCTTTTCTGAATGAACTGGTTGCGGATAACATTATAGAATATCGGCGAAAAACCGGCGCATTTTTCTCTTTCTTCGAATTGACTTCGGTAGCTGGCGTGGAACGCGAGTTAGCGGAAAAAATCGCCTGTTTTGTCGTCGTCGGCGATTCTGCCGCGAGCAGCAGCGAAGAGCGTCCCGCATACAAAGCCCAGCCGCGACATCAACTTTTGGCAAAAGGGTGGCAAAGCATTCCCCGACAAGCGGGATATATTTCCACCGATGAAAAAGCGGCGGCATACCAGGGCGGCCCGACCAAAATTTACGTCCGCTATGGGGTTCAGCAAAGCGACCGTTTTCAAGCGGGAATCACCGGCGACCGCGACCCGGGAGAAGAATTTTTCAAAGGCAGCAATAAATGGGGGTTCGACTTTTATTCGGCGCATCTGAAACTGCGAATAAACCACAGGATTCCTCAGGTAATCGTCGGTGATTTTTCGGTGCGCGCCGGACAGGGATTGGTTTTATGGCAGGGATTCGCTATGAGGAAATCGGCCGAGACGCTGTCGGTTTCAAAGGGAACAGGACAAATAAGGCCATACACATCGGCCGATGAGAATTTCTTCTTCCGCGGCATAGCAACAACTTTGCAAACAGACAATGCGCGCCTTCACCTTTTTGGGTCAAGGAAAAAATCGGATGGAAACATTGTCGAAACCGAAGAGAGAATCACTTTCAGCAGTTTGCAAACGTCGGGTTATCACAGGACGCTTTCTGAAATTGAAGATAAAAACAGCGTCAGACACTCGGTTGCAGGCGGTATCTTCAATTATTCGTTGGACAAACTGAAAGTGGGCGCCAACTTTCTGTACGAGCATTTCCAATATCCTTTCATCCGAAGCGGGCAGCTCTATCAGACTTTTCTTTTTTCGGGGCGGCAAAACTACAACGTCAGCCTTGATTATCGCTTTATCAGCGGGAGTTGGCAGTTTTACGGCGAGGCTGCCGTTTCGCGATCTGGAGGGGTTGCGCTGTTGCAGGGAGTCGACACGCGACTTCACGACCAGCTTTACCTGTCGCTGCTGTTCCGCCATTACGAAAAAGATTATCACACCACGTGGGGCAACGGTTTCGGCGAAGGCGGCAATACCATCAACGAAACCGGATTTTATGCCGGATTCAAGATTCTTCCTATTCCCAAAATATCAATCTCGGCATATACCGACTGGTTCCGGTCGCCGTGGCTCAATTACGCCACCATCGGCCCCTCGGCAGGCCACGATTTCCTGTTTCAAACCGACTTCAGGCCGACGCGTAAACTATCGGGATATATTAGGCTGAAAACCAAGATAAAAGAAAGCAAAACCAAGGATGAACACCTCTATTTCGACAAAGCGGAAAAACGTACCAACTTGCGTTTTCATGCAAAATATCAAATTCACGAGAGCTTTTCGCTGAAAGCACGCATCGAATCGGTGTGGTACGACTATCTCGAAAAAGAGAGCGGACTCGCTGTTTATCAAGATTTTGTATGGAGTCCGCAACGCCTGCCCTTCAATGCATCGTTCCGCTTTTCTTGGTTTAGAACCAACAGCTACAATTCGCGAATTTATATCTACGAAAACGATTTGTTATACAATTTCTCGACGCTTTCGTTCTACGGCGAGGGAATTCGCACATACCTGAACCTGAAATTCAGCATTTCGAAAAGAATTGACGTCTGGCTGAAAATGGCCAATACCTCTTATTTTGACCGGAATAGCATCAGTTCGGGTTACTCGCTCATAGAAGGAAATAAAAAAACCGACATTAAAGTTCAATTGCGTTACAAGTTTTAATTTGTTATTTTGTTACGTTTGTACCTGTAAAACATAAGTGCCATGGCGTTGAAAGAATTTGACGATATTCGTCCCTATAATGATGAAGAGTTTGAGCAGAAGTTGAAAGAGTTGCTGCAAGATCCGGAAGTTGACAGAGTTTTGAGTTATATATTCAAAGACCTGAAGGTTGCACAAGAAGAGAAAAAGAAGTTGGGGCAAATTGAAACACGGAAAGAACTTCAATCGACTTTCATAAAAAGCGTTCTGGATATTATAATTAGCAAAACAACTCAGGGGCTTGAATGCAGCGGCCTCGAAAACTTGGACAAAACCAGCGCCTACCTGTTCGTTTCGAACCACCGCGACATCATTCTTGACGCCGCTTTTCTGAATTATATCATTCTCTCAAACGAAATGAACACCACGCAGATTGCTATTGGTGACAACCTGCTCATCTACGACTGGATTACCAAATTTGTGAAACTGAATCAGGCTTTTGTGGTGCGGCGCGGAATCTCGGCACGGGAACTGCTCGAATCGTCGATGAAAATGTCGGCATACATACGCCGCTCCATTACACAGGATAACCAATCGGTGTGGATTGCCCAACGCGAAGGACGCACAAAAAACGGCGACGACAAAACCCAGAAATCAATGCTCAAAATGCTCAACAAGAGCAATATAAAAAGTTTAGCAGAAGGATTCGGCGAACTGAAAATCATACCATTGTCTATCTCTTATGAGATTGAACCCTGTGGGGTCGAAAAAGTGGAAGAACTGATAAAAAAAGAGCGCGAGGGCTACCAGAAAACTACCATGGACGACCTTACAAGCATGGCCAAAGGAATTTTCGACCAAAAGGGAAAGGTGCATTTTTCGTTCGGGAAACCCATTCTGCAAAGTTTCCTTAAGGGGAATAACAATCTCACCGTCAATGCTTTCATCGATGAGCTGGCAACACGAATTGACCACAGGATTCACCAATATTGCCGATTGTGGCCCTGTAACTATGTAGCTTACGAAATGCAGAACGGAACCGGCGAATTTTCAGACTGCTACTCATCCGCCGACGTTGCGGAATTTAAGAATATGATTGCTGGCGCGCAGCTTCAGGTAGGATTTAGCCCCGATGAAGTGGCACAGCGGTTTACCACCATGTATGCCAAACCGGTAGAAAACTTCCTTATCGCCTGCGACGTTTTCCGGTGAAACTATTTCTATCGTTCGTTATACACTCCAAATTCTGCGATGTCCGGCGGCGAATCAAACTCTTCGACAGTGATTTTCATTTTGTCGCCCAAACTGCATCGAAGCGGTGAATTTTTATCACATTGCTGTTTGCGCCTGAAAAAAAAGGATGCCACGTATTATTGTGAAAATACTCCAATTTGTATTTTTTAATGCGGTTGCCGCTTCCCTTAGTTTTCTCATAGGACAAAAGGGTTAATTTAATTTGCTTATTCCCAATATAATATTTTAGATGCATCAATATTTTTCAAAAAAAACCGGATTCGTCGAATAAATATCCTTCTGAATACAATATTTCGACAAACCCGAATTATTTCACTGTTAATTAACAGCTTGACAAATTATTGACTTCGCATTTTCAGCTATAAAGAAATTAATACTCGTCTTCATCAAAGAAAAAATCGTCTTTGCTGGGATAATCCGGCCAAATTTCTTCAATGCTTTCATACACTTCACCTTCGTCTTCAATTTCCTGAAGATTTTCAATTACTTCCAGCGGCGCGCCCGAACGAATGGCATAGTCGATCAACTCATCTTTCGTTGCCGGCCAAGGGGCGTCTTCAAGTTTCGATGCTAATTCAAGTGTCCAATACATAGTTCAGAAAATTAAGCGGCGGTTACGCCTTATTTTAAAAAAACTCACGAATATAGAAAAAAAATTACTTCTAAGCATAATTCCCGTGTTTTTATACGGGGAACCAATATATTTCTTCAATTCCTTGATTTTTAGCTAATTTTCGAGATAATACAAACAAATAATCCGACAATCTGTTCAAATATTGTATGATGAGCGGCTCCACATCCGCGGTTTCGTTTAACCGCACAACACTCCTTTCGGCGCGTCGGCAAACAGCGCGTGCAACGTGGCACTGACTCACAAGTGCCGAACCGCCGGGAAGCACAAAGTTTTTCAACGGCGGTAATTCCCTGTCGTAAGCATCAATAGCTTCTTCGAGCGTGTCGATGTCTTTCTGCGAAAACACCAGTTTGGCGGTATAAACTTTTCCCTTTTCGTCCGACGCCAGTTTTGAACCCACCACAAAAAGCGCATTCTGCACTTTCAGAAGCAGTTGATTTACGGAATCATCGGCGTTCATGTTCATCAACAGCCCGATGTGCGCATTCAGCTCATCCACAGTTCCGTATGCGTCGAGCCGAATGTCGCTTTTCAAAATGCGATTTCCGCCAACCAAGCCGGTTTCGCCTTTATCGCCGGTTTTTGTGTATATTTTTGCACTCATAGTTTATAAATTATTTAACTCTGATTTAGCGGATTAACCAAATAAAATCTAAATACCTGATGAATTATAAAACCCGCTCGGTGGAACTTTCCCTGTCGAAAAATTGCCGATTTGCGAAGGTCAATTCTCACATCATTTAACTCCTTTTTGTCCCTTTTATTTCACTGTCCCAAAAATTTATGAAGAACTTCAATAGGATTTGCGCCCTTTTATTATATAATCTTCTTTTTGAAGCCCGCAGCCAAAAACAACAATGCCATGTGTCTTCAACTCAAAAGTTTGCGATACATTGTCGACTTCTTTTAACCTGTTGAAAAAATCGCGCATTTCATCGCCATTAATATTTGCCAATATGAAAATTGCATCGCCGACGGCATCGTACAATTCCTCTTCGTTTCCGGGAACCGACCACCACACATACAATATTTTCCCGAAAACCGGCGCTTTGTTGCAAAGCAGGTTTAGCATATCCAAACGTATAAGATTATTAATAATTTCTCCTGATTCGTCGCCCTGAACCATAATTTCTTCGAAACCCAGCGAAATGGCGATTCTGCCGACGAGTATCAACAAAGTTCTATATTCCTTTGGAAGGCACCCATTTACATACGATTCCACAATGTCTTTTTTCTCCTTCGGAAAAAGAATTTCAGTAACCATTTTGAAAGCAAAAGGCGAATGGATACCTTTTCCTTTGCGATTACTTTTTATATATGCCATAAAATTTCTGTCGGTTTTTTATCTTTGCAAATCATGCCATCATTTCTTGCCCAAGATATTAAGTTTTTGCCGGGAGTAGGCCCCAAAAAAGCAGAATTATTAAAAAAAGAACTGCGGATTGAAACCTTTGGCGACTTATTGTATTATTTCCCATACAAATACGTCGATCGCACGAAGTTTTATAAAATCTGCGAAATCGACCCGCAAATGCCGCATATTCAGGTAAAGGGCAAAATCACATCGATGAATGTGGTGGGCGTCGGCGCCAAACAGCGGCTCACTGCGCAGTTACACGACGAAACGGGTTCACTGGAACTAATTTGGTTTCAAGGCGTTAAATGGCAAAAGGAGAACCTGAAGACCAACGTCACCTACACCATCTTCGGAAAACCTGCTGCGTTTGGTGGGCGCATCAACATTGTGCATCCCGAAATCGAAGCCGAAGGCGACATAACCCTTTCGCAATCAGGAATTTTCCATGCCCACTATATCACCTCCGAAGGCATGAAAAAGAGCTTTCTGAATTCGAGAGCGCTTCTTAAATTAATATTAACCCTGACAGAAAAAATGCAGGGTAAAATCGAAGAAACGCTGCCTGCAAAAGTTATTACGCAGTATAAGCTGATGCCGTTGGAAAAAAGCCTGCAAACCATCCACAAACCCGACAATCCGCACGAACTGAGAAATGCGGAATTTCGCCTGAAGTTTGAAGAACTTTTCTTTATCCAGATAAAAATCCTCGGCCTGAAAAACAACCGTCAGGATAAATACAAAGGTTATCCTTTTGCAGAAGTCGGCTACAATTTCAACACTTTCTATCGCAATTATCTGCCTTTTGCACTTACGGGGGCTCAAAAAAAAGTTCTTCGCGAGATAAGGCGCGACCTTGGCCGCAACATTCAGATGAACAGACTGTTGCAAGGCGACGTGGGAAGCGGGAAAACATTAATTGCACTCATGTCGGCGCTCATCGCCATGGACAATGGTTTTCAGACCTGCATCATGGCACCCACCGAAATTTTGTCGCAGCAGCACTATAACAATATTTCACAGATGATTGCAGGGATGAGCCTCAACGCGGGTTTGCTCACCGGCTCCACCAAAGCCGCCGACCGCACCGTTATCCACGAGCAACTGCTGAATGGCGAAATGCAGCTTCTCATCGGCACACACGCGCTGATTGAAGATGCAGTGAATTTCAGCAAATTGGGATTGGTAATCATCGACGAGCAACACCGTTTTGGCGTAGCTCAACGTGCACAGTTGTGGAAAAAAAACGACATGATACCGCCACATGTACTGGTGATGACCGCAACGCCCATTCCCCGTACATTGGCCATGACCGTTTATGGTGACCTCGACGTTTCCGTTATCGACGAACTGCCGCCCGGCAGAAAACCCATCGAAACACTGCATTTTTTCGAAAATAAACGGCCGGCGCTTTATAAATTTCTCCACGGGCAATTGGAAAAGGGAGGGCAGGCATACATTGTTTTTCCCATGATCACCGAATCGGAAAAGATTGACCTCAAAAATCTGGAAGAGGGTTTTCGCCATATTTCCGAAGTTTTCCCCGATCTGCCCATCGGTATGGTGCACGGAAAAATGAAGCCCGGCGAAAAGGATTTCCAGATGCAGCTTTTCAAAGAGGGGAAAACGCGAATACTGGTGGCTACCACCGTCATCGAAGTGGGCGTGGACGTTCCCAATGCTTCGGTTATGATCATCGAAAGTGCCGAGCGTTTCGGGTTGTCGCAGCTTCACCAGTTGCGCGGGCGCGTGGGTCGCGGCTCCGAGCAGTCTTATTGTATACTGATGTCGGCATACAAAATTTCGGAAGAAAGCCGCAAGCGCCTATCAACGATGGTGCGCACCAACGATGGCTTCGAAATTGCCGAAATGGATATGAAACTGCGCGGCCCCGGCGATCTCGAAGGTACTCGCCAAAGCGGAATTGGCTTCGAACTGAAAATTACAAACCTCGCCAAAGACGGCCAGATTTTGGAAATAGCGCGCAACTGCGCCAAGGATGTCCTCGACGAAGACCCGCGCCTCGAAACCGACGACTACCGCATCATACGCAAATCGTTGATGGAGGGCAAAAAAACGGAGTTTGAGTGGAGCGTGATAAGTTGAGACGCCTGTTTATGTCCTATTTTCACTATTTTTGTTCTGTTTATGAAATACTAATTTTTATTATATCATGAAAATCAATATATTAAGTAACAGAAATACCATTCTCGATCAATATCTGGCGGAATTGCGCGACATCAATATTCAGAAAGACGCTTTCCGTTTCAGGGAGAATCTGCAGCGTATCGGCGAGTTGTTTGCTTTCGAAATCAGCAAAACGCTTTCTTACCGCGAGAGCGATATTGTAACGCCGCTGGGCATTTCGAGAACGCCGGTGCTGGCGCAACAGCCGGTGCTGGCCACCATTCTCCGCGCCGGACTTCCCATGCATCAGGGGCTGCTTCGTATTTTCGACAAAGCCGAAAACGCTTTTATATCGGCCTACCGGAAATATACTGACAAGAAGCATTTCGAAATTGAATTTGAATATATGTCGTCGCCACCGCTCGACGGCAAAGTGGTGATTTTGTCGGATCCAATGCTGGCGTCGGGCATGTCAATGGAAATCGGCTATCACGCTTTGCTGCAAAAAGGAAGCGCCTCACATGTCCACTTGGTATCCATCATCAGCAGTCAACAGGGCGTTGATTACGTTAAAAAAAAGATTGTTGCCGACAATGTTACGCTTTGGCTGGGAGCTGTCGACGGAAGCATGAACAGCAAATCTTACATCGTGCCCGGGCTCGGCGACGCCGGCGACCTCGCCTACGGTGAGAAAACCGACTCCAAAAAATGAAAAAACTACAAGCATTGAGCTTGTAGTTTTTCGTAGTAACATAAAAAAATAAATAACACAAAATTTTAATGTAGTAGCATAAAAAAATAAGATTTATAGTAACACAAAAAATATAGAAAAATCATTTTATATTATTGTCTGTCAGCAATATTCATTTTATATTCAAAACCGATTTCAACCATTCCGAAATTTCGTTGAGCGCTTTCGGAGAAAAAGTTTCTTCAATTTCGATATATTCAGCAGGACTGCCTGTTTCACATTCCTGAAAAAGATGGTTCAGGTTGGCCAACTCTTTCGTTTTATAGTTTTTATTTCCGCCTTTTTTCAATGCATTTCCAATGGCCGATAAGTTAACTTCAGCCGGAGCCTGCAAATCTTTGCTGCCATTGAGCGCCAAAAAGGGGCATTTCACCCTTTCGAGCGTAGGCGCAGGATCGTAATTAATGAAATATACCATCCACGGGTTTGAGCATTGTGCCGTCAAAACTGAAATGTATTGCTCTTCAGACATTCCTTGCGTAAGCTGCGAAGCCTGCAAAATATTTTTATTTTCCCTGAAATAATCCGATAATTTTTGCGGTAGAGAGTCGCTTCGGTGATATTCCCTAACAATCCGAAAAGCGCCCCTGTTAAGCAGTTGAGCCGATTGTATTTCATCGTCGGATGCTCCTTGCACTCTTGCTATGAGGGCCTGTTGCAAAAGCAGGATGCTGTCGCCGGGAACGCCTGTTCCGGCAAGGCTTACGATAAAAGCGACGTCATTTTGCCCTGCTGCAACAATCGGCGCTATAATTCCGCCTTCGCTGTGGCCTATCAATCCGATTTGTGCTGCATTGACATCATCGCGATCCTTCAGAAAATCGACAGATGCACGCACATCGTTGGCAAAATCGGCGCTGGTGCCTGCACGCGAACCTCCCGACTGGTTTACGCCGCGATCATCGAAACGGAGAACAGCGATACCGTTGCGAGCCAAGTGATCGGCAAGCACCTTGAATGGCTTATGTTCATATATCTCCTCGTCGCGGTTTTGCGCTCCGCTGCCGCTGATAAGCACCGCAGCGGCGTATCTACCCGCTTCCTGCGGACGCGTAAATGTTCCAGCCAGTGTAATATCATCAATATTGTTATGAAATTTAACATCCTCGGTGTGATATGGATAAGGGGGTTTCGGTTCCTGTGGACGCGAATAAACCGTCTTCTCAACGGGTTGCCGCAAAAGATTCATATCGAACGACATTCCCATCTGACTGAATTTTCCTTCAATGGAGCCATCAGCCTTCAATTCGCCTGAATATCCGGCCATTATTATTTTTATACCAATTTCCAACTTGTTGTCGATAAATGTTATTGATGAAACAGGTACTCCCGTAGCATTCTGATCGGGACTATCCATGGTGGCTTTGTATGTTTCTTCT
Organism: Prolixibacteraceae bacterium; assembly: GCA_009782655.1. The sequence goes on along the minus strand of WRIQ01000001.1, from coordinate 6,239 downwards.
TCTTTTTCAATATTGAAAACGATACGCAATTGTGTACCCGGTGCAGTAAACATTCCATACCATTGCCCGGTTATGTCCTGTGCTTTCGTTAGAAACGAAGCTAACAGCAATCCGATTATAAAAAATATCTTTACCATAATTTTCAGTTTTGATTTTCAGTTTCGGTTTTCTTTTCTGCTTTCTTTTTCAAACGTTTTGCATCTTTCAGCGCATTGTAGATAATCCATTCAAGCTGCCCGTTGACGCTACGGAATTCGTCGGAAGCCCATTTTTCAACCGATGAAAGTATGTCGCTGTCAACACGTAATGCAAATGTTTTTTTCTTCATCATTGTTTTCCGAGCTTGCAAATTTCGTTTGTTACTGATTGTTTTGCATCATTTTTTTTATGGCATATTCGATGGAACTCTTTTGCTGCGTTCCTATCATAACGATTTGCCCGCCTTTCAGAACCAGTTTCAGGCAGAGCCTCCCATAAACCGTATATGATTTTTGCCTCCTGAACTTTATCTTTATTCCATATCCGCCAAATTTGGAAGGCACAAATTTTTCTACCGACCAAGACTCGATAGTTGAGGCTTTTATCAGCTTCCATTTATTGACAAAAGGGGCATAGCGAAACCTGATCGCTTCAGAATTAATTTCCGTTTCCAATTTTATAAATTTGAACATCAGCACAAAAAACAACATGATTCCGGTAGTAATCACCGACGTAAGCAGCAATTCACTACTATAACTTACGGACACCCCTTGACTGCGCCGTTGTGCAACATCTTCGATGAAAATATACCATAACGGCAGTGTTGAAACCGCAAAAACCAGCAAAATCAACAGCCACAACCACCATTGGGTGTAGCGTTGTTCTTCCTTATGGTATATTTTTCCCATGGCCTATGGATTAAGTGGATTAATACAAGGTTCCTGCGTTTACAATCGGCGTAGTTTCTTTGTCGCCGCAAAGCACTACCATCAGGTTGCTAACCATGGTCGCTTTTTTATCTTCGTCGAGTTCGACAACTTGCTTGTTGCTCAACTCCTCCAACGCCATTTCGACCATGCTGACAGCGCCTTCAACAATTTTATAGCGTGCCGCCACAATTGCCGCCGCCTGCTGCCGTTTGAGCATCGACTGGGCAATTTCCTGAGCATAAGCAAGATAATTGATTCGCGCTTCCATTACTTCAACGCCGGCAATATTGAGGCGCTCGGCAAGCTCTTTTTCCAACTGCTCGTTCACCTCTTCGCCACCGCCGCGCAACGTGACCCCGGCGTCTTCATCTTCAAAATTGTCGTACGAATACAAACCTGCCAACTTACGAATAGCCGCTTCGGTTTGTACGTTTACGAAATATTCGTAGTTGTCGACCTGAAAAGCAGCTTTAAATGTTTCCTGCACGCGCCAAACCAACACCACACCAATCATAATGGGATTTCCAATCTTATCGTTCACTTTGATAGGTTCCGAATCGATATTCCGCGCGCGAAGCGATATTTTCTTCTTCGTAAAGAAAGGATTGACCCAGTAGAAACCGTTCCGCTTCACGCTTCCTTTGTAGGCCCCGAAAAGCACAAGAACCGAACTTTCATTGGGTTCAACAATCAAGAAACCAACGCTGATAACAATAAGAATCAAGACAGCAAGTATTGCGATTAGAATCATCTTTGTAAAAAAACAAAGAATTACAGCCCCCAGAAGCACCAAACCAATCAGTACAAACAGGTAGCCCGAAAGTGGTGAATAATTTTTTTCCATGATTTATTTTGATATTAAAATGATATCACAAAGATATTATTTTGAATAATGCAAACAACAAAAAATCGATATTTTTTTAAAAAATTTACATTTATTTTCCTGTCGGGATATATTTCCGCGCCAAAATTGAGCAATTTGAATGTAAGTGTTAATAAACCAGAATATTAATTACGCCTCAAGGCGGGAAACTTTGCTGCCGGGAAATGCTGCAAGTGGAGAAAAATTTATAGGCAACGGTGATTTTCCGCAAAAAAGATGTGAAGGAATTTTGGTTTCACGGAAATAGTGCAGGGAAGAAGTGAAGAAATTTTTGAACCAAAAAAAATCCCGAAGCGTAACTCCGGGATTTTTACATTTTTAATTAAGAACCCATTCAACTTTACCAACTGCTTCGGTTTCTTTCACCTCAAGCGATTTGGCGTAATTTAAGATTGCGTTTACCGACTCCTGCGGCGGGGCAAATAACCCCTTTTTATCTTTCAGACAGGTCTCTTCGCCTTCTTCCGACGAATGCAAAACCGATAAAGTTTTATAATCTTTATTAATCTGATTGATAAGAAAAATCAACGTAGAAATTTTACTCATAGGCATCATTACAATTTATTTTTGAAAATAAACGACGCCTCGCTTGTTAATATTGTGTTAATAAAGGTTAAATCTTGGTCAATGTAAGATTTTTCTTCTCAATAATTTTCCGAAGGTTTATCAGAGCATAACGCATGCGCCCCAGTGCGGTGTTGATACTGACATCGGTCTGGTCGGCTATTTCCTTAAAACTAAGCCCCATATAATGCCGCATGTAAATAACCTGCTGTTGATCTTCGGGCAATTCCTTAATCAGCTCTTTCACCTCGAAAAGAATCTGGTTGGTTATCATCTGGTCTTCGATATTGACATCGGAGAATTTCTGCGAATTGAAAATATCGGTTTCGCAACTGTCGTTAGAGATGGTTGCATTCAGCTTTTCGCGTCTGAAATGGTCGATGATGAGATTATGCGAAATGCGTAAAACCCAAGAAATAAACTTCCCATTTTCCACATATTTTCCATGCTTCAACGAGCGGATAACTTTGATGAAAGTATCTTGGAAAATATCCTGCGCCAAATCTTGGTTTTTCACAACAAGCAGTATATAAGAATAAACACGATTCTTATGCCTGTTAATTAATATTTCGATGGATTCAAAATCCCCATTGACGAAATGCTGAACGAGTTCGTTGTCATTCAATTTTTCTGCATTTAACATTGCTTTCTATTTTTAAGGAACAAATAGTAAAGTTGTCGTCAATAGGCCTACAAAGTTTAATGAGTTAAAACTATTCTTAATTTTGTCGGGTGTAAAAATGAATTTTTTTTATGAAATATGCAAATTTTTTTCACATTATAATTTTTTCTGCAAAAAATGTTAAAAAGTAAAGATTGCAAATGTATTGAGTTAAAAGGAGTAAGAGTACATAACTTAAAAGATATCAGCTTATTAATCCCCAGAAATAAATTTAATGTCGTTACGGGAGTTTCGGGTTCGGGCAAGTCATCTTTGGCTTTCGACACGCTGTTTGCCGAGGGACAGCGGCGTTATGTGGAGAGTTTATCGTCGTATGCGCGGCAGTTCCTTGGGCGTATCGACAAGCCCGAAGCTGATTATATAAAAGGTATTCCGCCGGCCATCGCCATCCAGCAAAAGGTGAACAACCGCAACCCCCGTTCTACGGTAGGCACATCGACAGAGATTTACGACTATTTCAAATTGTTATACGCCCGCATTGGCAAAACCTTTTCGCCCGTGTCGGGACAGGAGGTAACCCGCCATTCGGTGAGCGACGTGGTTGACTACATCGTTTCCCATGAACCCGGAACGCGCATCATCATTGCCGCTCCCATATATTTCAAGAACAAGGATTTCAATCTTCCGCAAATCGAATTGCTTTTGCAACAGGGCTTTACAAGGATAGAAAGCAACAACGAGATTTTTAATATCGATGAACTGATCGCGCAAAAGAACAACCATTTTTGCGGCGATTCCTGCAATCTGGTTATCGACAGGGTGCAAGCCTCGCATGACGAAGACAACATGAACCGCATGGCCGACTCGGTGCAAACCGCTTTTTACGAAGGACACGGCGAGTGCGTCATCAAAGCATTCGCCGCCAATGGCGTCAACGAAAAGCATTTTTCAAACCGATTTGAGGCCGACGGCATTACATTCGAAGAGCCATCTGTCGATCTGTTCAGCTTCAACAATCCCATGGGCGCCTGCCCCACCTGCGAAGGTTACGGGAAAATTATCGGCATCGACGAAGATTTGGTGATTCCCAACAAATCGCTTTCCATTTACCAAAACGCCATTGTTTGCTGGCGAGGCGAAAAAATGAGCGAGTGGCAAGACCGGCTGGTTTACAACGCTGCCAAATTCGATTTTCCCATTCATAAACCTTATTATGAGCTGACTGATGAACAACGTCGGTTAATATGGACGGGAAACCGCTGGTTCGAAGGACTGAACAACTTTTTCAAACATCTCGAAGAACAAAGCTATAAAATACAATACCGCGTGATGCTGTCGCGCTACCGCGGCAAAACCATTTGCCCCGAATGTAAAGGGAGCCGCCTGCGTAAAGAAACCGATTATGTGAAGGTGGGCGACCATTCCATTCAGGAACTGGTGTTAATGCCCGTGTCCCAATTAAAGCGGTTTTTCGACAACCTGAGCTTCGGCAAACACGACGAGGAGATTGCCAAACGGCTGCTCATCGAAATCAACAACCGTGTTTCGTTTCTCACCGAAGTGGGGCTGGACTACCTCACCCTGAACCGTTTGTCGTCATCTTTGTCGGGCGGCGAATCGCAAAGGATAAATCTGGTGACCTCGCTGGGCAGCAACCTCACCGGATCGCTATACATACTCGACGAACCCAGCATAGGATTGCACAGCCGCGACACGCAACGCCTCATCGGTATATTGCAAAAGCTGAAAGATATGGGAAATACGGTTTTGGTGGTTGAACACGACGAAGAAATCATGCTGACCGCCGACCACATCATCGACATGGGGCCGCTGGCAGGACGTTTGGGAGGCGAAGTGGTTTTCGAAGGAAATCACAGCCAGTTGCTGCACAGCCACAACAGCCTCACCGCCGATTACCTGACCGGAAAAAAATCCATTGAAGTGCCAACATACCGGCGCAAGTGGAATAACTTCATAGAAATTGTGGGCGCACGGGAGAACAACCTAAAAAACCTGCGCGTGAAATTTCCGCTTAACATTATGACGGTTGTCACCGGCGTGAGCGGCTCGGGAAAATCATCGTTGATTTCGCAAGTTCTCTACCCTGCTATTTCAAAGATTGTGGGCGCCTACGGCGAAAGAACAGGCAGCCACGATGCACTTTTGGGCGATGTTCATCTGCTCACAGCCGTCGAATTTGTGGACCAGAATCCGATTGGCAAAAGTTCGCGTTCCAATCCCGTGACCTACCTGAAAGCTTACGACGAAATTCGCAAACTCTTTGCCGATCAGCAGGCGGCAAAACTGATGGGTTTCAATCCTTCGCATTTTTCGTTCAATGTGGATGGCGGCCGCTGCGAAGAGTGCCAGGGCGAAGGCATCATCAAAGTAGAAATGCAGTTCCTTGCCAATGTATATTTAGTGTGCGAAAGCTGCGGCGGAAAACGCTTCCGCGAAGAGGTTCTGGAAGTCCGTTACAGGGATAATAGCATCGACGATATTCTCAATCTCACCATCAATCAGGCAATAGAACTTTTCGGCGCCGGAAAATCAACAACCGAGAAAAAAATAATCAAAAAACTAAAACCGCTGCAAGATGTGGGGCTGGGCTACATCAAACTTGGGCAATCGTCGAGTACGTTGTCGGGCGGCGAAAGCCAACGCGTGAAACTCGCTTATTTTCTTGCCCAGGAGAAAGACGCTCCCACCCTGTTTATTTTCGACGAGCCGACCACAGGCCTCCACTTCCACGACATCAAAAAGTTGCTCGAATCATTCAACTCGCTCATAGAAAGAGGCCACACCATTATCATAATAGAACACAATCTGGACATCATAAAAAGCGCCGACTGGATAATTGATTTGGGTCCCGAAGGTGGCAACGAAGGCGGCCGGATTGTTTACGAAGGCGTCCCTGAAGGATTGGTTAACGTGGGGAATTCGCATACAGGAAAAGCGCTGGCGGAGAAGTTGAAAACAAAAAATTGACAGCGGTTTTCGCCACCTGACAATCATTCCTGCATGGCATTCGAGGCACCCGAAATTTCGACAATTTCTTTTGTTATGGCCGCCTGACGCACTTTGTTGTAGTGAAGCGTTAATTCGCCAATCAGGTCGCTGGCATTGTCGGTGGCGATGTGCATAGAGGTCATGCGGGCGCCATGTTCTGCAGCATTGGAGTCGAGCAGGACACGGAAAAAACCCATTTTTAACACAGCCGGAATCAACTCATTTATTATTTCCTCCTTCGAAGGTTCGTAAA